>JACMIS010000441.1 GCA_014381035.1 Armatimonadota bacterium | reverse complement strand
TCTCATGAGCAACACCGAAACCGACATCACCCTCCCCGCGGGATCAGCGAACAAGTCGCACACCAAAAGCTGGCAACGTTTCCTCCTCAACCTGATCCCGCACGTGGAAAAACGGGTTCAAAGCGTCCCTCGCCACAAAGCCATCGGCTACGGGCGGTCTCTCGGGAACCTCGCGTTTCGGTTCGCAAAAAAAGCACGCGACACCGCGTTTAAAAATCTGCGCTTCGTTTATGGTGATGCTCTCACGGAGGCGGAGCGCGACCGTATTGTCCGCGAAGTTTTCCAACACTTCTGCATCATGGCGATAGACTTTTTGCGCGGTCCTTTGTTGAAATCTCCCGACGACCTCAACGCGCTGATTCTTTCAGTCGAGGGTTGGGAGGAAAATATCGAGCCTCTGCTTCGCGAAAAGCGCGGGATTGTCATCTGCACGGCGCACTTCGGGAACTGGGAAATGCTCGGGCGCTATATCGTGTCACGTGGGGTACCGCTGACGGTCGTGGTGCGAAACCCGGAGGACGAATCGTTCTCCGCCTGGGCAAAACGGATGCGCGAGGGTGCGGGTTTCACCGTGTCGGCGAAAGGCGAATCGGCGAAACGGTTGCTGACGGTGTTGAAACGCGGCGAAGCCCTCGGGATACTGCCGGATCAAAGCAGTGCCGATGTTTTCATCCCGTTCTTCGGCATCCCTACCGGCACCGCGACCGGTCCGGCACTCCTTGCCGGACGATCCAATGCCGGACTTATTCCGTGCTGGTGTTTCGCGGACCCGGCGCACGATTACCGGTATCGGATCATTTTTGAGCCCTTGATCCCGATAGTTGAGACCGGCAATAAGCAGGCAGACCTGGCGGTGGTGATGACCGTAGTAAACACCCGCCTGGAGGCACGAATTCGCGAAACGCCGGAGCAGTGGCTCTGGCTCCATGACCGCTGGAAGGGGACCTTCCAAAAGCACAATCGCGAACGACTTCCAGAAGGTTTAGATTTGTCTACCCTTTGGGAACGATTCCGGTAGAAATCCTGTTATAGGTAGACTAAGATATTACTGCTCCTACAGTTCGCATCTTTTTCCAATGTGCGAATCGGTTCCCGACCTTTAAGCGAGCGAACATACTCCGAAATACTGGTTTTTAACCGTTTTGGGAAAACACCCTATACGAAAGTAAGTAGTTCGCCTATAATAATGAGTGTAAGACGCGGTAAAAAAAGTTATACAACAGCGTGATCGATGTGCCTATCCCATCGGTAGGATTGGGAATAGTGTGTTATTGACAGCGCGAATAAGTTGTAACGTGGATGGATCTCTTGCCGACCAAAATAATAAGTAGCAGGACGAAATGGATCGTTCCCCGCTACTCATTTTCAGGAGACATGGCGTCGGTTGCAAAAGGAGCAATAACAAATGCAGATTACCAGTGAAGAATTGATTCGTGCCACCGTATTCGTTGGGGCACATCATAATAGCGAGAACGCGGCGACCCTGGAGTCCCCCGAGTTAGTTGGCAGCGGATACACGCACAGTAAACCGTCAGATCGCGCCGCATGGGTGCGTGTCGCACGGAACGAAGGCATTACGACTGCCCCGAACAAACCGCGCGCTCACACCTCGTCAGCGATCATCGGTTCCGCCCCGATCAGTAGCGAAACACGCTCCGAAATCGAGCGCGTCGTCCATGCAAGCGAAGCGGTGCCCGATGTCCGCGAAGGGATCGTCGCCTCGTTACGCGAACGGATAGAGTCCGGCACGTATTTTGTCGGCGCGGAAACGATTGCGGAAATGATGATCCGCCGCACCGTCGCCGATCAACTTAGATAATTTCTAACCGCCCCGACGCCGGGACTGGAGAAGGAGAGAGAAATATCTCTCCTTCTCCAGTCCCGGCGTCGGGGCGGCTCTGGTTTACGGGCGGGCGTATCGTGCGCGTTTGGGTTCCGGGAGCGCGACGGGTTTAGAACGTGGAAGTAGGGCACGCACCGCCGCCACGAGTTGTGGGTCGTTTCCCGCCATTTCGTCGGCGGGGGAAAGTTCCACCCTGTTGGTTGGTTCCGCCCCGGTGTGTTCCTCGTTTATGCCTGTTTTAACGTTGTACCAGCCCCGCCCCGGTGTACGGACCGACGAGCCGTCCAGAAGCCGTCTTGCGCCGGTCGAAATCACCGCACCGAACGTCGGAGTGCCGAATATTTGTCCCCTGCCCAGCGTCCGGAACGCGTGCGCGAAAATCTCCGCGTTGCTGTAGGAGTTTTGATTGATTAAAAGTCCTGCCGGTTTATTCCACGGATATAACGGCAGACGATCCTGCGGATAACCAGGTGCGCCGCCCCGCCCGATAGTGAATGCATGGCGTGGAATCGTCAGCATCGTCAGTAGATAGTCTGCCGTCGATCCGCCGCCGTTGTCGCGTACATCGATCAGTAGCGCGTTTTTGCCATGCGCCTCCGCATATAAGCCCTGCTCGAAGCGATCCTGACTGAGCTTATCCATGCTACGGATATGCAGGTAAGCGATCTTCCCGTCCGAGAGTTCGTGCGTCCGCTTGCGATTCTGCTCTACCCATTCCTCGTAGAGCAAGACGCGAATTGCGGCGTAGGTAGTCGGTTCGATGACCATCTCCCGTTCCTTGTTGTCGATTCCAGAAACCTGGAGGATAACACGCTCCCCCACCGTATCCGATAGCAGTTCGTCCGGGTTAACAGTCGTGGTCAATTCGGTTCCGTTTATGGACAGAATCGTTTCATTCGCTTTGAGTAGGCTGATCGCTTTGTTCGCGGGACTTCCCTTGATCACGCGTGCGATCCGCAATCCTTTACCAGTATAATTTTCGTCCCAGACCACACCGAGTGCGCCGGTCGGAAGGTTCTCCCCGCTTACGGTTTCGTATGGCAGTGCCGGGGGAGTGATCCCGATATGGGACGAGTTCAAATGTCCCATCAATAGCCGGATTACCTGATAAAAATCCTGAGGATCGGATGCGGCAGCGGCGAGCGGCGCGTACTTGGTTCGGAGCGTATTCCAGTCGGCACCATGAAAATCAGGCGCGTAGAAATCCTCGGATAATGTCTCCCACGCCTCGTTGAAGATGGCTGTCTGTAACGCACGGCGATTATACGAAAGTCGTGCCCGAAATGGTATAGTTTTTGTCTCACCCCCCGTTGCGTTTGCGGAGTTGACGGTCCCCGTACTCGATAGATAAAACAGCGTCTTGTCGTCCGATGACCACTGGACGCTCGATGTCGCGCCGCTGGCGATCCGACGCGGAGGAGTCACCTTTTCTCGCTCATTAGCACCGCCATCCAGAAAATCCAGCAGTGTCAGTTCCGGTTCCGCATTGTTAGCGGACGAATAAACGATGTTCAGGCGTCCGTCCACTCCGGAGCCGATCACGGGGGATGTTTCGCTACCGGGAAGCGTCGTCAGGCGTCGGACGCGGGTTTCGATTTCGTCGAAGTCAATCGCCGGGGTCAACCGCGCGGCAATTTTTTCGCTCTTCGTCCCTTCGTCCTTTTTCTTCGGTGACTTCGCCTTCTCCCGCAGACGGTTCCATTCTTCGCCGGTGCGCTCGTCATCGGCTTTGGTCAGGTATATGTAGTACAGATCGTAGCGCCGGTCTAACCGCTCCGATGTCCAGAATAGTTTGGTCCCATCCGGCGACCATCTATACGATCCTATTGGAAACGGCGCGGAGAAGCGCGGTTTTGCGTCGGCGATGTTTTTGGCGTCCGCGAGCATCAGTTTTCCGTCGCCGCGCAGGAAGGCGACCTGTTTCCCATCGGGCGAGTACGAGATCTCTTTTTCGCGTTCCATGGTTTTGGTCAGCCGCGTCGCGCTACGCTTGAGCGAACGGGATAGGCGTGTTTCACCCGTGTCCGTGCTGGTCACCGAGTACAGTTCCGGGTTCCCGTCCCGATTCGCGACATACAGAAGTGTTTTGCCGTCCGGGGACCATGCAATATCTCCGTCGCGGGTTGCCGCATCGGTCAGTCGGGTTGCCCTTCCCCCGTCCCGGTCCGCGACGAAAATATCCCCCTGTATCTCCAGAGCGACCTGCTCATTATCCGGGGAAACAGAAAGCCCGCTCGCGCCGCTGGTGCGCGTTTCGGTGACTTCCGCGGTTATCTTTTCATCGGCGGCGATCTCGATAGGAACTACTTTCGGCGTCGGTTTCGCAGTCGTTTTCAGTGACAACATCGCGATGCGATCCCCGACTTCGTACACAACCGCCGAACCGTCCGCACTGAGCGAGGGGAAGCGAACGCCATCTCCTTTGTAGTTCGTCAACTGCTGTACCGTCTCGCTCCCGATGGCTTGTTGGTATAGGTTGTACGTGCCGTCGCGCTCGGACACATAAAGCACACTTTTTCCGTCCGGCATTGATTGCGGCCACAGGTCCTGTCCGTCAAAGTCAGTGATGCGAACGAACTGCTTCGGGGTACGCTTATAAAGGTAAATGTCGGCGTTTGCCCCGCCACGATACCCACGTCGTTCCCAATCACCGGAGCCGCGTGCGAAGATCAGTCGTTCGCCATCCGGAGTCAACGTGCCGGAAATCAGATTTGACACCGATAACACGGGCTTGCCGCGCCCCTTGCCGTCAACGGGAATGGTGTACATCGCCGGTCCGCGTCGTTGCAGTTCGCGGTTTTGTGCGACCAGAAGCGATTTCCCATCGGATGACCAACCGTGTAGCGTTGAGCCACCGCTGAAGTGTGTCACACGGCGCGCTTCGCCGCCGGTCGCGGGCATTACGAAGACATCGCTTCCGTTATAGCGGGTGGATTGAAACGCGATACGTGTCCCGTCAGGCGAAAAGAGGGGGCGACTGTCATATGCCGGATGCGCCGTGATCCGCCGTGCCAGTTCATTCCCCTTCGCCGTAACGCTCCAGATATCGCCTTGGTAGCCGAACACAAGAGTTTTTGCGTCCGGAGACAGAGACGGGAAACGGGCGAAAGGTGTGTTTACCATCGCCGTTTCACGTGAAACGGCGGGAGTTGTGAGCAGTAAAACGAGAGGGAGCATCGCGAGCGTTACCGCCCGTGCATAGGGTGAACGTATCATTTCGTACTGTTCGACGAATAGATAGCAACTTCCTACCCCGTGATTCGGCGTTGCTTTATCTTGGCAATGGGATCACTGACATCTTCCATTCCGAAGCCATACGCGGACTTCCTCACACTCCTCGGCATACCGGTCGTGGTTTTCCCCGCTATCCGCCGAGAAAAATAAACGGGTGCGCGTTCGCGGAAACCCCGAAATCAGAGGGCTGGAAATTCCCGCGAACACACCCGTTTATTTTTCGACATGTTTCACATGAAACGCCGCTATTCCGCCCAGCGGGAGTGAAACGATCCTTCTCGATCAGT
>JACMIS010000440.1 GCA_014381035.1 Armatimonadota bacterium | reverse complement strand
GGAGGTCGGGTTGCGGGTGCCGCGCGACCTGAGCGTGATCGGCTTCGACGACATCGAGTTCGCGTCGCACGCGTCGCCCGCGCTGACCACGGTGCGCGTGAACAAGGAGTTCATGGGGAGATATGCCGTGCGAAGGCTATGGGAGAGGGTCGGATTACAGGTACGATCCATGGGAATCCGCGAAGATATGCCGCCCCCGATTTGCCATATATTGCCGGTGTCGCTCATTGTCCGTGAGTCCTGTTGCCCGCCGCAGAACCCAACTCGGTAGTAAGTGACAACCGATTGATCATATGTTTCATGAAATTGTTGCTGATACTATGAAACGATATATGGAACTTGATTTGTAACAAGACCCGTAGAATAAGATATAGAACCATTTACCGCTTTGATGCAGTGTGGAAGTCACTCTAAGTAAGAGATCAACAAAGGTTGCGACAAATAACTCTTGGCAGAGAGCAAAACTGCCTTGCAATGGAGACTGAAAATGAACCGTCGTGGATTTACATTAATCGAACTGCTTGTCGTCATAGCTATTATCGCTATTCTGGCTGCTATCCTTTTTCCCGTTTTCGCACAGGCTCGTGCCAAAGCACGGCAGACCGCCTGCCTGTCGAACATGAAGCAGATCGGACTCGCCGCCATGCAGTACATACAGGATTACGATGAGACGTTCCCCCGCGCCACTTTTTATGACGACCCCACTAACCCCTACGCCCCCGTCAACTATAACGCGTCGGTTACCTGGGATAATGTGGTTAACCCGTACATCAAAAATGGTCAGGCGGGAACGGTGACTGGTTCAGGCTTCGCTGTCGTCGGCAAAGGTGGTCCTATCTTCGAGTGCCCTAGCGATGGCAAGCCGCGTGTTACTTATCTGGAAAATGCTGGGAGACGTAGTTACGCTCTGGCAGGTAGCTGGCGCAACGGCCAGGACGGTAACACTGTTCTTTCCGAGGGGGTCATCCCACGTGATGATAAGGCGTCACAGCCGGGCGGTCTCTATAACGGGACGCGTGCGCTCGCGGATGTGCCTGCACCATCGAACTCGTTACTTATCGTTGAGTTTCATACCGCGAAGGGCTCGACCAACCTGTCCCCGAATGCGCAGTGCCTCGCACCTATGCAACAGCAACAGTACAACGCCGGGAATGAGCAGCATACTCCCTCCGTCGGCTGGATGGCCGATTCCGCGGCGATAGAGGATGGTGGAAAGCCCGCGAACCAACCGGCTCACAACGGCGGTTGGAACTACGTCTTCGCGGATGGGCATGCCAAATGGCACAAACCGGAGCAGACGAACGGACCTGCTGGTGATAAGACCTTCAACTTCCCGTGGAACGACGGTGGCTTTTGGACGCTGGAACCGAACGACTGACCGACGAACCGTCGGGCGGGCAACGACGCGTTGGTTGCCCGCCCCGGCTTTCTTATGCGGGCAACACTGCATATAGTGGCGCCATAACAATAAAACGAGGGGATACGGCATACAAGCATGAGGATTCATGTATCAATTCCAGGAATACTGGTTGGGGCTTTGTGTCTGGCAGTCTTGAACGCCGGGTGTAACGCGGAGAAGCAACCCGCGACGACCGCGCCTACGGGTGCCGCCGGGTCTGCCGCTGCCACACAGGCGGCTACCGCGGCCGGGGTCACGCCGGAGCGGATCGAGAGCGAGAAGCAAAACGCCGCCGCCGCCGCGAAGGCGAACGAGGCAGGGTCCGCCGAACTGAAGAAATATATGGAAAATGGCGGTAAGTAGACCGCGCTATTCTGGTGTTTCCTTGTCGCCAATGACAAGAGGGTTAACCTATGCGTATCGTTCTCAAACCGCTCGGCGCCGTAGCTATTGTCGGCGCGATCATCTTGCTGTCCCTGCTGGCGTTCCGAAACAACGCGCTCAAAAACGCGGTTCCCGACGGAACACCTGGTGTAACGGTTCCATCGACGGGGGCGGCCACAGTCGCTACCGGAGGGGGCGAATTGAAGGTGTATGAAAACGGACTCGAAAACGGGTGGATGGAACGTGGCTGGGCGAAAACGATTGACTATGCCAACGCGTCCCCGGTGCGCGGGAACAAAGGGCGTTCGATCCGTGTGAGTGCCGCCCCTTACGAAGCGATCAAGATTTACAATCCGGTCGCGAACCTGTCATCGTACAAGTATCTCGTTTTCTTCTTGCATGGCGGAAACAACGGTGGGCAACAGTTAACTGTCACGACCGTTGCCAATGGGAAAACGCAAAAAGGGGTCGCTCTGGCACCGCCTCCCGCGAATAAGTGGGTGCGCGTATCCGTACCGTTTGCTCAACTCGGAATCGAGGGGCGACGGGACGTTCAGGCATTCTGGGTGCAGACTACATCGGCGGATACGGCGGTATTCCACATAGACGACATCCAATTCCGCGCAACGCCGCCGGGAGAGGTGGCTGAGGAAACTCTCGCGTTGCCGGAGATGGCAACGATAACCATCACCCCATAAACAAACCTATGAAACAACAACCTTTAAGGCGTCGCACCGTAATCGCGGTGCTTCTTTTTTCCAGCATCACTACCGCGACCGGGTGCGCTTCCGCCGCGTGGGGACGCCCCGGTACCCAGGCAAAAATCGCTACGCGCTTTGAATTACCTGATCTGTCTGGCAATCCGTTCGACTTTTCCGAGAACGACGTTCAGGTCGAGCTCGCCGGACCCGGCGAGCGCACCATGACTGCGCCAGCCTTTTTCGACGGTGGTTCTGCGTGGGGCATGCGCTGTACGCCGCCGACCAGCGGCACGTGGCGCGTCAAACGCGTCCTCCGCAACGGGCAGACAGCCGCCGCACAAAAAATCGCTCCGGAAGAGTTCACGCTTTCCGGGGGAGCGAACGCGGGCTTTATCCGGCGCGACGCCAAAGACCCGCGGTTCTTCGCCTATGAGAGCGGAACACCGTATTATCCCATCGGGTGCAACGCCGCGTGGAACAGTGGCAAGGTTTCTGTCGAAGCGTTTCTCGAGGAGATGGGAAAGAGCGGGCAGAACTGGGCGCGCATCTGGATGAACCATTGGGACGGCAAAAACCTGGACTGGGTTCAAAACGAAAAAATTCCATTGGGAGAACTCAATCTCGCTGTCGCCAAACGATGGGATGGCATCGTGGAAATCGCGGAACGTGCCAACGTGCCGTTCCAGATGGTCTTTCAACATCACGGGCAGTATTCCGAGCAGGTAAACCCGAACTGGGGTGACAATCCGTGGAACAGCAAAAACGGCGGGTTCCTCGCCACCCCGGAAGAGTTTTTTACCAGCGAAAAAGCACGCCGCTTGACACAAGCCAAGTATCGCTATATTCTCGCCCGCTGGGGCTATTCGCCGAGCATCCTCGCGTGGGAATTGTATAACGAGGTCCAGTTCACCAACACGGGACGGAATAAGGATTTCGCCACTATCGCCGCATGGCATAAGGAAATGGCGGCGTTCCTACGCAAGCACGATGTGCATAAGCACATGGTGACGACGAGTTCCGACGAGAGCATCACCGGCTTGTACGACGCGATGGACTATATTCAGCCGCATTCGTATCCTTCCGATCTCGTTGCCACGGTTCGCGCTGTCGGCGACCAGTTCGTCAAGAACGCTGGCACCAACGACCCGAAAAAGCCGATTTTTCTGGGAGAGATCGGTCCCTCGGGCGATCTTGCGGACGATGACGGTGCGGGTTTGCATCAGATCGTTTGGGGGAGTCTGATGACTGCCGCGCCGGGTGCCGCGCAATACTGGACGTGGGACAACATCACGAATCGCAACCTGACCGGGGCATGGAAACCGGCAACGGACTTCGTGCGTGTGTTCCGTCTCGCGGGGCGTCGGGCGATGCGTCCTGTCTCCGTCACGTTTACGGGAGGTGAACAGGGTGCGGGAGCAACGTCGTTCGGACCGGGCGGTGGTTGGGAAGGCGCGAAAGAAACGCGCTACACCGTGGAACCGTCCGGCGAAGTCGCGGGTGCCGGGGCATTGTCGCCCTACTTGCAAGGCGACAACAACCGTACCCTGTTACCGTTCGTCGAGTTCGCGGTCAATTACGCCAAGCCGGGAACGTTCGCGGCAAGTATTCGCCAGGTCTCGAAAAACGGCGCGAACGTCGTGATGAAGGTGGACGGCAAAGTCGTCACAGAGCAAGCGTTCCCGGCTGCCGCGTCCGACACCAACGCACGGACGGTTCTGACGGTCGCGGTGCCTGCCGGGGCGCACGTCGTCCGACTGGAAAACACGGGCGTTGACTGGGCACGAATCGAGAAGTTTACGCTATCGCCCTATGGCGAACCGCTAAAAGCAGTCGCGAAATCGGACAAGGAATCGGTAGCCGCGTGGGTGTATCCGTCCGAACCGCTCGCCGCCGGTGCCAAGCCGTTGACATCGTCGGTTTCGGTGCCGGGGTTGGATGCCGGGAAATATCGCGTGTTCTGGTGGGACACCAGTACCGGGAAAACGGTCGCCACGGAAACGGTCACTGTCGCTGCCGGGAAACCGCTCACGCTGAAAACACCGCCGATTGCTACGAATATCGCCCTGTTCGCCGCGCACGAACGCACGGGGAAGTATCCATAACCTCCTACCACCATGAAACAAAAACTAATACGCGGGATGGCGATGAGCGTCGCGCTCGGCGTCGCGCTTCCGCTGTCCCCGATTTTCGCCCGACATATGATTCTCTCACCAACCGACGCATCATCCGCTCTGTCCACGAAATCCGCGCCCGACACCGAGCGACTCCGTGCGATGGAGGTAAGCCTTCGCCGCGATATTCTCGACGCGTGGTATCCCCGCGCCGTAGATACCAGGAATGGCGGGTTTCAGCAAACGTTCGCGGCGGACTGGAAACCACTCCCCGACGATAAACGCGGGGTCGTGTATCAGTCGCGCCTAACATGGGTTGCGGCACAGGCGGCGATTCGTGCCCCGAAAGGTTCCACGGAGGCGAAACGTTGGCAGGAAACCGCGCTACATGGACTGGATTATCTGTCGTCCACGCTCTGGGACAAGGAGAACGGCGGCGGCTTCTACTTCGAGGTCGCTCCCGACGGCAAACCGGGCACCGAGCGCAAGGGGGAAAAGCACGCCTACGGAATAGCGTTCGGAATCTACGCCGCCTGCGCGGTCTACGAAGCCACGGGAGATGAACGCGCTCTCACGCTCGCCCGCCGCGCATTCGATTATCTGGAAAAACATGCGCACGACGCCAGAAACGGTGGCTATACCGAAGCCTTATCGCGGGACAATAAGCCGATTCTCGCGTCTGCGGTCGCCGGACAAAACGACCCGATTGGAACCCCGTACGGCTACAAATCCATGAACACGCACATCCATCTACTGGAAGCATTCACGGCGTTGTACGCGGTGGATAAATCGCCCGCCGTCAAGAAGCGGCTGGAGGAAACGTTTCTGATCGTGCGCGATAAAGTCGCCGTGGAACCCGGTTGTCTCAATCTTTATCTTACACCCGACTGGCGAGCAGTCCCCGGTCATGATTCGTTCGGGCATGATGTCGAAACTGCGTTCCTATTGACAGAAGCCGCGCACGTTCTGGGTAACCACGACGAGCGGACGCGCACCGTTTCGCGAAGCCTTGTAGATCACGCTCTCCAATACGGCTGGGATGCCACAAACGGCGGATTTTACGACGAAGGAACCGCGTTCGGCAAGCCGACCGTTACCAAAAAAGTCTGGTGGACGCAGGGCGAGGGTTTGAATGCGCTTCTGCTCATGCACCGTGAGTACGGCACCCAAACCCCGCGCTACAAGGAAGCGTTCGATAAGCAGTGGGACTTCATCGCCCGATACCAGATTGACGCCGAAAACACCGGATGGCGCACGGACGTGTCCGCCGAAGGCAAACCCGACCCCGCCGCGCAAAAAAGCGACTTCTGGAAAGACCCATACCATCAGGGACGCGCCCTTTTCGTCGTCACGGAAACCCTGCGCGTTCTCGAAAAACAACCCGCCGCGAAGCGGTAGTTCTGTAACTCACTCCCGCCCTCAACCGTAAGGTATTTCGGAAGGCGGGAAGCGAACGGATGCGAAAACCGAAGCCGTGGTGGCACGACCATATCAACCTCATCGTCGCGCAACGTCTGGTACAGGCTTCGCGCGAATTCTTCGGTTCGCACGTGGCACTCGGCCCGCTTGCCCCACCCAAAAGAACGCCAATACTTCACCGGCTTTACGCGCGTGTAGAGGAGTCGTACCGCGAACGCGGACAGATCCAGGACTTTGAGCGGGAACAGGAACACCAGGAAGCCCACGCAAAGATAGGCGAAGAGCGTCACCGCCGCTGGCTGAGGGAGTCCGGTTTGTCGGAGGACGCCTCGCATCAGGATGTTCAAGATCACATCGAAAACCTGAGACGCGAAGCGGAGATTCGCGCGGCGGCTTTGGCAAGCGAAAGGGTTGCTTCAGAGGCCGAAAGGGATGCTCTAAAGCAACTACTTGCCGGGACCGAGGACGACCTGGAAAAAGAGATCGCCGTCTTGCGCGAATATTGCGCCGCGCATCCAAATAGCGAATTAGGAAGCAGTTTCTTGATTGGCGCATTGCGCAAGGCGCGACAGTTCGACGAAGCCATCCGCATGGCAAAGCAGGAGGTCAAACGCGCCGAGGAGCGCGACGCTCGGACATCCGAATCGTCGCCGACATCCGCGAAACGAAATCCCTGGCGCACGATGATACTGAAACAATCCGTAGGCGTGATATTGCTGGAAAAGGGCGACAAGCAAGAAGGGATACGGTATCTGGAACGGGCAATCGCGGAAGAAGAACAAGAGGACAAAGACGTTCTCCGAGACGCCCTTTTGTCGTGCGCCTATCTCCGACTCGGCGACGCTTACCGAGAAGACGGGGCGATCCTCGAAGCGAGAAACGCATGGAAGCACGCCCTACGCCTACGCCAAAGAGACAACGACGGCTATACAATAAACGACCGATACATCGTCAGTACGTTCAGCAATTACGACAGCACCAGGGAGATTTTGAAGCGTCTCAAGGAGACCGCCGAACAGCCCTGATCGCCCTTTCACTAAAATATGCCACCAGAGTGTAACACCCTGCCCTGCTCCCGTTTCTAAAAGGTAGACTGTTGCTGTAGGAGGGAGTTATGCTCAGGAAATTCAAGCGGTGGTGGAGCGATAAAGCGCTTGTTATTTTTGCACGGGGATTGATCGGGACTTTGCGCGGTCTCTTCCGCATCGAGGAGATGTTCGCACCGCCGGAAAGGCGAGCGAAGCTGCGCCGGTTTCGTGAGCGAATGGAAGCCGATGAGCGCGATTTCGATTTGCTGCTACGCGACATTGACAGCATGGTTCCGGACAGAACCGAAGAAATTCTCGATAAAGTAGATGCCTTCGGGGCAAAATACGGCGTCGGACGGGACGATTCGGAATGGCAAACCCAACGGGCAATAATGCGGGCGGATCGCGCGGAATTGGATGCGTTAATCGCCATCAACGAGTCCGCGGGGGAAGACAACGCGCAAGCAATCGCCGCGTTTGAGGCGTACATAGCCGCGAATCTGCAAAGCAGTAGTGCCTACAAATGGCTTGCGGGACGCCTGACAAAAAGCGCCGATTATGACGCCGCCCTTGCCGCCTACGAAACGGCTATCCGTCTTCACACTAGCGGAATCATACGACACGTAACTGTTATCACGGTTAAAAATGCCGTTGCCGAAGTGCATTTCTTGAAGGGGGATACGACCGCGGCGATCCAATCCTTTAAAGAAGCGATAGCCGTGACGTCGGAGAGTGGAATCACACTGCGAGCGATGTCTTACCTTGGTTTAGGCAATCTGTACGAGAAGATAGGGAATATGCCAGAGGCAAAAATCGCCTGGAGACAAGCGATTGCCCATGATGAGACCGGGATTGTCAAAGCGGAAGCCCAGAAAAAATTGAGAAATCACTGATGGGGTGGTCATCGTTCCCCCTACTTATCTTTTCACGCGACTCGATGGTATCTTTCCTATGCATATCCGATCTCTAGCCCGTTACACCTTATGCCTAATTGTTCTTTACGGACAGCCGACGCCGTGCCCGGCGCAGGCAATCCACAAAGGGCACCACACCTCATGCTACGTCGGGCGAGAACCAGATCCACACGCCGATGACACCATTATCGAAGCGCGGATCGCCGCTCCTCGCAAGCGACCCGTGATCACCGCAACGATGAGAGCGACCAATCCGAAGCGCGCCGTCGTCGAGTTTACCGTCAGAGCGAACGGCTCATCAACTTACAATATCGTCCGGTCTTCAGGTAATAAAAGCGTAGACGCCGCAGTGTTGAAAGCGTGCGCCTCCTACCGATGGCATCCCGTAACCAGGGGAGGCAAACCAGCCGACTCCAGGCAACGAGTGGCCTTCACCCCCGGCGAGTAATCAGTCGCAAAAGGAATGCGAAACCCGCAACCGGGCGACTCTGTCTCCGGCGTCACCGCCCTTTTCGGTTGGTCCTCGTGACGCGTGACGCCGCGTGGCGCGAAGCCTCTCCGCGTACTGGCTATTCGATCACGGTGAAACTCCCCCGATTCCGCGGCGGTATAATACGGTGAAGGAACTTTGAAATGCTCACCGCCCCCGCCCCGACGAACTACAACGACATCCCCCTGACCTTTCCCCGCCGCAAAACACGCCCCGTGCGCGTCGGCAACGTCACGATTGGCGGCGATCACCCCGTCGTCGTGCAGAGCATGATCACCGCCGAAACGCGAAACGTGAACGATTGCGTGCGGCAGATCACCGAAATGGCGCGCAAGGGCGCGGAGATAGTGCGCGTCACCACTCCGACGCTGATGGAGGCGAACTGTCTCGGCGAGATCAAAGATATTTTGCGCAAGCGCATGGTCAATGTGCCATTGGTCGCCGACGTGCATCATCAGGGTTCCGAGATCGCGCAGACGGTGGCGGAGTTCGTGGACAAGGTACGCCTGAACCCCGGTTTGTTCGTGTTTCGTAAGCCGCGCGGACGCGCCGAAGAGTACAGCGCGGACGAGATCGCCGAGGAGCAAGCCGCCATCGAGGCGAGTCTGGTGCCGGTGATCGAGGTTTGCAAACGGCGCGATATTGCGATGCGGATCGGGGTCAATCACGGCTCGCTCGCGGAACGGATGCTGGTGACACATGGCGATACGCCGCAAGGGATGGTCGAATCGGCACTCGAATATATCCGCATCTGCGAAAAGCACGGCTACCGCAATCTGGTGATCTCGCTCAAAGCCTCGCGAGTGCCGGTGATGATCGCCGCGAACCGCTTGATGGTGCGCCGGATGGATGCCGAGGGGATGGACTATCCGCTTCACTTAGGCGTGACCGAGGCGGTCGACGG
>JACMIS010000439.1 GCA_014381035.1 Armatimonadota bacterium | reverse complement strand
GGATTGGGGGCTGGGGGGCTTCCGGGAATCCCAGGCGAGACCGGCTTTACCTTCGCGCCCGCCATCCCAAACGGTGATCTGGCGACGTTTTTCCGGCAGATGGCGTCGCTCCTGCATGCCGGATTTACCCCGCTGTCCGCGCTCGCCGATCTCGCACCGCGCACGGCGAACCGCCGGATCTCGCGCGCCGCGCAGGACGCGGGTATGGCGGCGGGGCGCGGCGAATCGCTCGCCGGGGCGTTCGCCAAACACCCGGACGTTTTCCCGGCGCATGTCGTCGGACTATTCACGGCGGGCGAAGCCGGGGGCTTTCTGGAATATGCGTGCGAGGAATCCGCACTCGGCGCGGAGGCGGACGCCGCGCTCCGGCAGGGAATGTGGGTTCCGAAACTGCTCTTCTGGCAGTCGGTATGGACATTTTTTATTCTGCAACCGCTTCTCAATAACCTGAAACCGATCCTGAGCGAAGGGCTTCCCGGTCTGCTCAAAGTCGGGCAGGAGTTCCTTTTCCTATGGGTACCCATCGGAATCGCCTGCCACCTTCTGTGCGAACTCGCCGGTCTCTGGTGGCGGCAACCGTTCGCCGCCCGAACGCGGGACAAAATCTCCTTGATGATCCCCGCGATGCGCAAACTCGCCTACACCCGCGCCGTCGCCGCGTTCACCCGGCTTCTGCGTCGCCTGTTACTTTCCGGGGTATCGCCCGAATCGGCGTACACGGCGGCGGCGCAATCCGTCCCAAACAGCGTTTATCGCGACAAACTGTTAGCCGGGGTTACTGTTTTGCGTGCCGGAAACGGTCTGGATGCCGCCCTGCAAGCCACCGGACTTTTAGAGCATGACCCGCTCCAACTGCTCGTCACCGGGCAACGTACCGGGCAGTGGACCGAAATGCTCGACCGGGTCACGGCGTATTATCAGGAGCAGGCGGCGAAAGCGACCGAGGACGCCCGCAATTTCCAGAAGCGGCTCGCGTTCCTGGTCACGGCGGTCACGGCGGTTTATATCCCCATCGTGGCGACGGTCGGTCCGCTCAAAGCCGTTATGGAGATGTTCAGCGAATAATGCCGCAACGAACCGTTCTCGTTTCGCGTTAGTATAGATACGGGAAAGTATACCGGGCGAGCAATTATGTCAACATTTACCTATCAAGCCAGAGATTTAGAGGGCAAGGACGTTTCCGGCATCATCGAGGCGGACGATGCACGCGGGGCGGCGAACTCCCTGCGCGAACAGGGCTTGTTTACGCTGCATCTCGTTCCAACGATGAACGCACGACCGGCGACCGTAGTGCTGCCGAGCGGCGCGACACAAACCAACGGTTCGTTCACGCCGGGATACACCCCGACCATGCCGAACACCCGGCGCATCGGCGAACAGAGTAGCGTGCACATCGCTCCGTTCCTGGTTTCCGTGCCGCTCCCCGAACTCGCCATGATGTTCCGGCAGATGGGGACACTGCTCAATGCCGGTGTTCCGATGGTGCAGGCGATCTCCACCCTTTCCCAGCAGACACGCTCCGGGCGGCTGAAAGCGATCCTCGCCGACGCCGCTAACACCGTGGCGAACGGTCATCCGTTCTCCGACGCGATGGAGAAGTACCCGAATGTGTTCGCCCCGATTCAGATCGAACTGATCCGGGCGGGCGAGACCGGCGGCTTGCTGGAAGGCATGTGCAACCGCCTCGCCGATTACATGGAGCGCGAGATAGATACGCGGCGCAAACTCAAGCGCGAGACCCTGTATCCGAAGATCGTCCTCAGTGTCGCCGGACTGGTGATCCTGATACTCTCGTTCGTGCAATCCGGCATGGGAAAATCCGGCGTGAATCTGGTCGTGTCGCGCATCGGTTTCGCCGCCACTATCGGCGCAATCGCGTTCGGTATCTGGTGGCTGGGTCGCTATTTGAACCAGTATCCGGCGTTCGGCGCGGCATGGGATCGCTTCAAAATGCTCATCCCCGGCGCGGGCGATGTCGCCCGCAAATATGCGACGGCGCGGTTCGCCCGCGCGCTGGCGGCACTGTATTCGGGCGGGGTCAACCTGTTTCGCGCCGTCGAGATCAGCGCACGGGCGTGTGGCAATCGCGCCATCGGCGAGCAGATTCTGTCCTACGCGCCCGCGCTGAATAACGGTGAAGGGCTTTCGGGGATGCTGGCGCGTTCCGGGTTACTGTCGCCGCTCGCGATCCAGATGGCACGCACCGGGGAGCAGACCGGCTCGCTCGACACGATGATGAACAAAGTGGCGGACTATCTGGAAAACGAAGCCGATACCAAGGCGCATCAGGTAGCCGTCGTCACCGGCGTACTCGCCCTGATTCTCGCGGCGTGCGTTGTCGCCTACATCGTCATCTCGTTCTATGTCGGCATGTTCGCCGGAATCATGCAGGAAGGAAACCAATAAAAACGTTCAACGCGGGCGCGGATGGGTACATAGGGAGTAAGCCGAACACACGGGAAGAACAAATAGAAAAGGCTGAATAGTTTTGAAGCGATTAATTATAGGGAGATCAAAATCGAATGCAGTTTATTTTATCGCTGAGTCTGCCGGAGGATTTATCGCATGTCGCGCTGGTCCGGCATCTGAGCCGCGATGTGCTGGGGGCATTCAAGGTCTCCCCGCAGGATGTGGATGACATCGAATCGCTGGTCGGCGAACTCGCCACGAACGCCGTCTGTCACGCCCATGGGACGGCGTTCGATGTCGAGATCACCTTGTCGGACCATGTCGCGACCGTCAAGGTGTCGGATTCGGGAATCGGGTTCGCCCGCGATCATGTGGCTGAGCCCGGTACCGTGCGTGCTCACGAAGGAAACGGGGAGCGCATCGGCGGGTGGGGCATCCCCATGGTCGAAATGCTCGCGGACCGCGTCGAGTATCAGCCGAACCATCCGCACGGCACGATTGTTCGGGTCGAGAAACATTTGCAAACCGTGTAGGAGTTTCGGGAGTGTACGGCACATTAAGAACGACTCGGGTCGTTCTCCCGCGCCTGAAACGCACTGGGGGGTTGCCCGAAAAACCGTTTGAATGCCGTGCTGAACGCGAACGGGTTGCTGTAGCCCACTCGCGAGGCGGCACGCTCCACGGTATAGAAGCCGGATGCGAGGAGTGACGCGGCGTGCCGAAGACGCAGTTCGGTGACGCGCCGGAGGGGCGATTCCATCCCCTCGGCGCGGCACAGGCGGCGCAGGTGTTCCGGGCTTAAATTTGCCAGTCGCGCCAGGCTATCCAGTGTCCACGGGTGAATGAGGTCGGCGGCGACGGTGGTAAAAACGTGGACCAGACGGGGATCGCCTTTAGGGACGCCGTGTTCGTGCGAGACCGCGAGGGCGCAAAACCGCAACGCATACGCGCGCACCAGTGCGACCCAACTCTCCGAGATGAGCGCGTCCCCCGCCACGGATTGTATGGTTTCGTTGTGCAGACCGCGAATACTCGCCGCGAACGGCTCCCCGTCGGCGCAAAAGAGCGTCGGGTGCGTCGCGGACAGGGGGACTGCCTTCGGCGCGATATGTGCCCACGCTATCTGCCATGCCTTGTTCCCGGGAACGCTACGGTATCCATGCGGCGCGTGGGGCGGGGTCACATAGACCGAACCGGCGCGACACGCCTGCCACTGGCCCGTGTCCGTGCGCCACACCTCGCCCGCCCCTGAGATGGTTGCCAGGACGTGCCACATCGCAGGATGGTGTCGCACAAAACAGAACGGCGCGAACGCGTCCGAGGTGCCGCACAGGAGAATCCCGTACCGGCGGGCAAGCGGGGCGAACAGGTCGGGGCTGATGATGGACTCGCGCGTGGCGTCGCCGGTGTTGCCGGTGAACGGCTCGCGCGGAGGAATGTGGTTTTCACGAAGCGTGAAGTGTGTCTCGCCCATAGTGATTCATTCGGGATCGTGTTATTCTAAACCTGCATAACGCATATTCACAGGAGTCTACCATTTCTTATGACTGATATTCCTCGCCCGGAATACCCCCGCCCGCAATTTGTCCGTGCGGACTGGCTTTGCTTGAATGGAACATGGGAGTTCGAAGCCGACTACGGTGATTCCGGCGCACAACGCGGGCTCAAAGATCGTGCCCTGACAAACAAAATCGTGGTGCCGTTCTGCCCGGAGTCCGAACTTTCCGGCGTACAGCACCCCGATTTCCTGAACGCGGTCTGGTACCGGCGCACTATTACCATTCCGCCGGAGTGGAGCGGTCGCAACGTGCTACTGCATTTCGGCGCGGTGGACTATGACGCCACCGTCTGGGTGAATGGGACGGAAGTCGCCCGCCATCGCGGCGGATTTACGCCGTTCACTGCCGACCTCGCCGGTGTTGTCACGTCCGGTGAAGAGGCGACCATCGTCCTTCGCGCCCGCGACCGGCATAACGAGCCAAAACCGATGGGGAAACAGGCGAACAAATACGCGCCGCACTCGTGCCTTTACACGCGCACGACCGGTATCTGGCAGACTGTCTGGATGGAACCGGTCCCCGTCAAATCCGCGTTGAAACGCCCCCGTCTGACGCCCGATCTCGCGAACGGCACGATCCGTCTGGAACAACCGATCACGCAGAACGCGCCCGGAATCCGCCTCCGCGCCACCATCACCGACGCGGACGGCGCGGTCGTCACCGGCGAAACCCGCGCCGACCTCGACTTCGCGCCGCGTCTGGATCTGGTCCTCCCGGAAAGCCGACGCCGGTTGTGGAGCATGGACGACCCGCATCTCTACGGCGTGACCATTGAACTGATAGACGCGGACGGTGCCGTGATCGATAAAGCGGAATCGTATACCGGATTGCGCTCGGTCGCGATTGACGGCAAGAAAGTGAAAATCAACGGAAAGTCGGTATTCCAGCGTCTCATCCTCGATCAGGGGTACTGGCCCCAATCGGTGATGACCGCCCCGACCGACGCCGAACTGATCGCCGACATTCAGCGGTCACTGGATACCGGGTTCAACGGGGCGCGACTGCACCAGAAAGTGTTCGAGGAGCGATTCCTGTATCACGCGGACCGGATGGGATACCTGGTCTGGGGCGAGTTCGGCGACTGGGGATGCTCCGGATACGGGACCCACGAAAACCACCAGCAACCGGGCGCGACTTATATCACCCAGTTTCTGGAAGCATTGGAACGAGACTACTCGCACCCGTCGCTCATCGGCTGGTGCCCGCTGAACGAGACCTGGCAGAACACATCGGACGGGCTTACGGTGCTGGACGACGTGACGCGGGGGATGTTTCTCGCGTGCAAGGCGATGGACACCAGCCGCCCGGTCCTGGACGCGTCGGGGTACTCGCACAACGTTTCCGAGTCCGACATTTACGACAGCCATGACTACGAACAGGACCCGGAGAAGTTCAAAGCGAACCACGCCGGACTCGCCGAGGAAAAACCGTTCCTCAACAAAGGCTGGAACAACAACGAAACGAACCGGATCGGCTATCGCGGTCAACCCTACTTCGTTTCGGAGTTCGGTGGTATCTGGTGGAACCCGGCGGCGTTCGAGAACAAGGAGTCCTGGGGGTACGGCGAGCGTGTCAAAAACATCGAGGAGTTTTACGCCCGTTTCGAGGGGCTATTTAACGCGCTGTTAGACGACCCGAAGATGTTCGGCTACTGTTACACGCAACTGACCGACGTTTACCCCGAGGAGAACGGCTTGTACACGTTCGACCGCCAGCCGAAATTCGACAACGCCCGGCTCAAGGCGATCCAGTCCCGCAAAGCC
The DNA here is from genome assembly GCA_014381035.1 of Armatimonadota bacterium. Next base: position 6 of record JACMIS010000439.1, on the reverse strand, counting down.
GCGATT
>JACMIS010000002.1 GCA_014381035.1 Armatimonadota bacterium | reverse complement strand
GGGTTCGTTGGACGGTCCGGCTGGCGAACGAAGCGAAAACCTTTGTGTCCTTTGTGGTCGAAACCCATCGTCGAAACCGAACTAAAAATGGCGGTTTAAAAGTTTATCTGGCGGGGCATGAACTAACCGTAGCTCACACGCGTATAATAGATCACAGAAAGAAATACGAACGAATGAATCTGCCCGCCCCTGATGGCTTTAACGCACTAAACACCGGAATCGTCGCCGCAAACGCAGTCACACCCCAACCCGTCGCGCCGGAAACCCTGGCTCGCTTACAGGCGTACCGGGTTCAGGAAGCCAAGCAAAGCGGTATTCGCAAATGGCAACGTATCGAGCGAATGATCCTGCTCCCTATTCTTTTGACGGTGTTTATCGGGTTGTTCAACTTCAAGATGGGGCAGGTGCAAGGTCGCTCCATGGCACCGACTTACGAGACGGGCGATAAACTGCTTCTCCTGAAATCGTACAAGACATTTTCCCCCGTCAAGGTAGGGGACATTGTGGTGATAAAATTAAACGACGGCAAGTACAAGGGCGAGGAGTGGGTGAAGCGGGTCGTGTTCGTGCAGAACGACAAAGGCACGGCGAAGTGGCAACCTGAAATCCGCACCCCGAAAGGGCGTGTCCCTCTCGCCTATTGGTTCCCGGATTACATCGCGGGTGAGAAGCAAGTACCGGCAAATCACATCGTGGTAATGGGCGACAATTATATGAATTCGGTGGACTCTCGCGACGAAGAAATCGGCGCGATTGCCCCCGGCGAGATTCAGGGCAAGGTTATTAAAGTTTGGACCAGCGAGAACAACTACAAACAAGCGGCGATGTAAGATCGTCTGTCGTCTTGCACACAGATATTCCCGGCCTACCACGGGTGGCAACCGGCAAAGTACGCGATATATACGCGGTCAGTACCGATCAGATCCTGCTGGTCGCTACCGACCGCGTTTCCGCGTTTGACGTGGTGTTAAATCAGGGCATTCCCGGCAAAGGTGCTGTGCTGACCCAGATCAGCGCGTTCTGGTTTGAGAAATTTGCTGATCTGGTACCCAATCACTTCGTTTCTGCGAGTGACGTCACGATCCTCGATGCCTTGCGAACCGCCGACGTATCCGTTTCCGATGAACTGCGCCAAACCCTGTCGAACCGTTGTATGCTTTGCCGCCGTACTAAACCGCTCCCCATCGAAGCCGTGGTACGCGGTTATATCTCCGGCTCGGCATGGAAAGAATACGTGGGTGGGGATAGGGCAGAGGAAAGGGAACCGAGCGAGGCGTCACCTTCCCTCTGGGGCGTCCCGGTGCCGTCTGGTTTGCGCGAGTCGGACCGGTTGCCGCAACCCATCTTCACGCCGTCCACGAAAGAGGCGGCGGGGCACGATGAGCCGATGCCGCAACACGAGATCGCAAATTATATCGGGGCGTATGCCGAACCGGTGCGTGACGTGGCGGTCCGTCTGTATGAAGCGGCGGCGGCGTATGCGCGAGGGCGCGGCATCATCATCGCCGACACCAAATTCGAGTTCGGCGTGGACGCGAGCGGGCAACTGCTCCTGATCGACGAAGCACTGACCCCGGATTCGTCGCGCTTCTGGCCCGCCGACGACTACGAACCGGGACGCGGGCAAGCCTCGTTCGACAAGCAGTTCGTACGCGATTTTCTGCTGTCGGTTCCCGGCTGGAACAAGCAGGCTCCGGCTCCCGACTTGCCGGATGCTATCATCACGAAAACGGCGGCGAAATACCACGAAGCGTTTCGGCTACTGACCGGGCGCGAGTTATAGCAAAGATGCTTGAACTCGTTACTCTGACCGGCACCCTCGTTCGACTCGAATCCCTCGCTATGCACCACGCGGAGGATCTGGCGACGACCACTCAGGACCCGCAAACCTGGCTATACCACGGCGCGGGCGACCTGACGGATCGTGCTGATCTGGAAGCGTTCATCCTCTCGGTGCAGGACGAACCGGAACTCGGTATCGGGCTGAACTTCGCCATCGTTCGGCAGCTCCCGACCGAGGCTGTGTAAAAACACCCTGTTGGATCGGGGCAGCCAGTTCTCCGAAGTGACTGAAGAGCTGGTGATGATGCTATTGTTAGGCCCGGATCGCCTCAAGCAGCGCCGGGACGCCCATCATTTGGATCATCCGCTTCATGTTGTAGGCGAGAACGCTGAGGCTCATCTCGGTTCCGACGTTTTTCAGTGTTTTCGTAAGGAAGTGCGTACTGCCCATCCATGATTTGAGCGT
>JACMIS010000438.1 GCA_014381035.1 Armatimonadota bacterium | reverse complement strand
GAATTCGTCAAGACCATTACTCGGCGACGGCGACGGCGAGATGATGACATTCGTAGTGGCTCCGTCGTTATCGCCACCACACCCATTGGCGCTGATAAGCATAAAAGGCAGAATCATCAACATAGAAATAGGTACGATACGTATCGCTCGGTGCTTCAGGATTCGGGTTAGCATTGGTTTCATTTCTTTTTTCATCGTCTAATTGCTGCTCAGAGAGTACCCGGATCGCCCTGTTCTTACGCTTCTTCGGTCGCCGCCTTCGCCCGCTCCGCACGTGCGGTCTGCTTCGTTTCGTTCCACGGGAACCGTCGCGGCATTTCTCGCGGCGTCGCTACATCTCCGAACATCATGATCAAGGCGCGGCGCGGGGTACCGGAGGTGTTCGGCCCCGCGTAATGCAGGGTGCGGTTCGCGTGGATCGTTACGCCGCCCGGCTTCAGCGGGCAGGCGATCGCGCTTTCCGTCTCGGCGACCAATGTTTCTAGCCCATGGACCCGTACGTCACCTCCGATCGGCTGATGCTCCAATACCTCGCCCCGATGACTGCCGGGCACAAACCACAGGCAACCGTTCTCGATGGTCGCTTCCTGCAGTGGCATCCAGACCGACACCGCGGTGTAATTCAGGTCGGGGTTCCAATAGGCTTCATCTTGATGCCATGGCGTCGCGGCCCCGACGCCCGCCGGTTTATAGATCGCATGATCGCCGGTTGCCTTGACTGTTTCACCGAGAAGTTGCCGAACGATGGATAAAGCGTTCACACGAAACAATCCCTGTTTCATTTCCGGCGCATACTGAGACGGACCGAGGATCTGCGGCAGAGCGGCTTGTTTACCCTCTTCATCGGCACCACCGAGGTCGAACTGATCACCCTTTTCACGCCCGGCACGGTCGGTGAAGATTCGGTCGTAGGCGTCGCGCAAGCGGGAAAGTTCGGTTTCATAGGTGATCGAATCGAGGGCGAGAAAACCGTTCTCGCGGAAGAAAGTGATCTGCTCCGGTGTCAGAGTGATAGTCGGTACGAAGTCGGCATCAGTAAGAGTATCTTCGCTGGATAGGTTCATAATAGTTTCCTTTCGTCGCGGTTTTCGATACGATAATCCCCGGCGACAAACAAAGCATATCGCCCTGTTAAGCGAGACGCGTTCGTTTTCGCCTGGGGAAAAAATCGTACTATCATGAAACCCTCTGCCCGCGAACAATACGGCAACGACGCCACCCCGGCGGGGTTGACGCCGGAAATCCAGACGCTCGGTTGGGACCGGTTTAAGACCGCGACTCGGGAGTCGCTGGCGCCGCACCGACACGCACGCGCCTGCGAAATCTGCTACCTCGTCGATGGGCGTGTGGACTGGTGGGTGGAATCGGAAACGTACACGCTACGCCGCGGCGATCTGTACATCACCCGACCCGGCGAGTGGCACGGGGGCGTCCACTCCGTCATGCATCCGTGCGAATTGTTCTGGGTTCAGGTGGTGCCGGACATACTACCGAATGTGCTACGGGAGGGAATAACGGGCCTGACGCGCCGCGTGTTCCCCGGGTCCGTCGCGATCGCCGATCTTTACGAAACACTTCTGGTGGAACACCGACACGCGTCGGTGCTGTGCGACCTCGCTGCCCGTGCCGCGCTACACTCGCTGCTGATCGCAGTGGTACGAGACGCTTCGCACGAGAGCATTCCGGAAGCCCTTTCACCGGCTGTCGTGTCTGCGCTTTCGCTCCTCGCCAGCGACCTATCTGCGCCACTCACCGTCGAGCAGGTGGCGCAAATAGTCGGGTTATCCGCGCCACGTCTGGTGGAGCGTTTTTTATGCGAGGTTGGCGAGACTCCGGGCGAATGGCGGACGCGGCGTCGATTACAAGCCGCGCAAAGCGCCCTGCGCGAGGAGAACGCCACCGTGACCGAAACCGCATTCCGGTTTGGCTTCGCGTCCAGCCAGTACTTCGCCACGGCGTTCAAGCGTCAATTCGGTCTGTCGCCCACACAATGGTTAGTGGTCAGCGGCGAGCATTGATCCCGGAACCACTACCCACTGACCGCCGGCCAATGTGTTATTTTTGAATCGTCGCGAACCCTGCCCCATTTAGAGTGAATGAGCCGGTTTGCCCGGAGTCCCGTGCCGCTGTATAGGGAACCATACGGGCGTTCTCGACGCGCACCCTTATCGTGCCGTCCGTGAGACTTTGCAGGGTGACCGTTCCGCCGCCCGCACTATGCCACTGCTTCAGGGTTGTGTCGGTGGCGTCGCTGGCGGGCTTGGACGAAAAGATAACAAAGGCATTCTTGTTCATCACACGATCTACCACGCCCCCCAGCGGGAGCGACACGCCCTCGCGAACGCCCCCCCTATCCGCCATCACCACGGTTACGGAACGCAGTTGCGCGTTCCG
>JACMIS010000437.1 GCA_014381035.1 Armatimonadota bacterium | reverse complement strand
TATAGGGTATACAAGGGACGAACAGTCTATACCATTAGATTCCAAAGGATAAATTTCCTATGAAACGTGACGGTTTCACTCTGATAGAGCTACTCACGTCATGGCAATTATTGCCATTCTCGCCGCGATCCTGTTTCCCATTTTTGCCCAGGCGCGGGAAAAAGCGCGGGCCACCGTCTGTATGTCGAACGTGCGGCAGATCGGCACCTCGATGTTGATGTATTCTCAGGACTACGACGACACACTGCCCGAACCCGGGCTGGCGGGCGTATTTCGGAATGCCGCCGACACCGGGCTGGGACAACTTTTCAAAGGCGTTCAGCCGTTTCACCTCGCTGTCCAGCCGTACGCCAAAAACTACGCCCTTTTCGCCTGCCCGAGCGATGACCTTCGACAAAACGCTTCCACCAACCGGACGGGGATCGTCGATTCGTTGAAAGCCGCGAATGTTCCCGGTGCCGAGTCACTCACCTACAGTAACACGACCGCGTTTCACGAAGCGGTCGCGAAGATATTCCCTAACTCTTACGCGACAAACTACATTCTGTCGAAGACCTACGGTTACACACGGCGCAGAGACAACGTGTCCGTGCCGGCGGACCAGACCCAGCGGGGCCGACCGATTTCGGAACTTCCCGAACCGGCGACCACCTGGATCATGACGGAATATAGCGTGAACCCCAAGAACGGCAACGGCGGGTATTATACGACACCGGGCTACTTGAACGCCTCCACTTCCGACGTAGACGACCGGCAGCGTTGGCGCGGCGGACGACGGCATCAGCTGGGTCGGCACTGGCTTTTCGTGGACGGGCACGTCAAATGGCACCGAGACCCGCCTTTTGAAACAACCCCCGGAACGCCAACGTCGGAAGCTGCGATAGTGAAATACTACGACGACAAACAGGTTTATACGATCCCGGAGTAGTTCGTCGGGTAAAATAGAGCGGCATCCGCTTCCCCGAAATATAGGGAAGTGAATGCCGCTCCATGCCAATGGCTCCCAATGATACCCCCTCCGTCTCTGTGATCCATATTGGAACCGGCAGAGCCAACCAGGACACAATACACATGCCTTTCACGCGCCGTACTTTTCTCCGCCATGCGGCGGTCGCATCGATTCCGGTTACCGCCGCGATGTTGCCATCCCGCCAAGCCGCCGCTAATGTCACCGCGGTAGAGGACATGCCTGTCCCGCTGACCTTACTGCATACCAACGACCTGCACGGGCATGTGTGGCACCCGGACGAGCCGCGCGGACTGGTGCGCCTCGCTTCGTTCGTACAACAGGTGCGCGCCGACATGCCGAACGTCCTTCTGCTGGACGCGGGCGACATTATCCACGGCACGCCGGAGGAGAAGGCGTTTCACGGCATGGCGATCCTGGACGCGATGAACGCGCTCCGCTACGATGTCGCCACGGTCGGAAACCACGAATTCGATTTCGGTCAGAAGGTTTTCAAAAACGCGCTCGCCCACGCCCGGTTCCCCCTGCTTTCCGCCAACGTCGTCGAGGAAAAATCGGGCGAGCCGTGGGGCGGGCTGAAACCATGGACCGTGCTGACCAGCGGGGGAGTGCGCGTCGGGGTGTTCGGACTCACGACCCCGACCACGGTGCAGATCGAGTGGCCGCGCACGTTGGAAGGGATCGTTTTCGCCGACCCCCTCGCGGCGGCACGCAAGGCGATCACGCAGTTGCGCGACGACGCGAAGGTGGACTGCGTTATCGCGCTGTCGCATCTGGGATACGAGGACGATAAGAAACTCGCCGCCGCCGTGACCGGGATGGACATAATTATCGGCGGTCATTCGCACACGATGCTGGACCAACAGATCTGGGTGAACGGCGTTCTGATCGCGCAGACCGGGGCG
>JACMIS010000436.1 GCA_014381035.1 Armatimonadota bacterium | reverse complement strand
ATTTCGACATGGTCGCGTTCATCCCGGAACGGATGCACAAGGAGTTTTTCGTGTACGAACGCGCGGAATCCCGGACCATTACCGACCCCGAGTTTAACTTCGCCCGCCCCGAGGACAAAGACGCCGTGTCGGAGGATAAGATCAACCGGTTAGCCGGTCTTTATCTGGCGAAGGCACAACGCAACGGCGGCGAACAACCCGCTCTCGAAGCGATCACGGAGCATTTTCAGCGCGTTTCCAAAAATATTCGCGGCGCGGAGCAGGCCCGGTTAGCCGCGGAACCCGTTCATCTGCGGTCGTTGATCGACTTCGCCGGGCGTGCCTACCGCCGCCCCCTCGCCGTGACCCAGCGGACAGACCTGTTGTGGTTCTACCGGTCGCTACGGCAAAAGGACGGGTTGAGCCACGAAGAAGCCGTCCGCGACGCCGTCACCGGTATCCTGATGTCGCCCAACTTCCTGTTCCGGCTGGACCTGGAAGACGCCGCGGACGCCCCCCGCCGGGCTACGGCGGAAGGCGCGTCGTCGTTCCTGCGCGTGCGAAGCGCGGCGGTACCGATGCTGCCCGGACCTAGCGCGGTCGGAGTCGGGGACCAGCCGCTCTCAGACTACGCGCTGGCAAACCGGCTTTCCTACTTCCTGTGGTCGAGCATGCCGGACAAAGAACTGATGGGACATGCCGCCGCGGGCGATCTACACCGCCCCGAAGTGCTCAAGGCGCAAGCACGTCGGATGCTACGCGACCCGCGCGTCCGTGCGCTCGCTCTGGAGTTTGGTGGGAACTGGCTCGACTTCCGCCGCTTCGAGGAGCACAACGCCGTGGATCGGGAGCGGTTTCCGGCGTTCGACAACGACCTGCGCGAGGCGATGTTCGAGGAACCGCTCCGCTTTCTCGTGGACGAATTTCAGCAAAACCGCTCCGTGCTCGATATGGTGTACGGCAAGCACACTTTTGTCAACGCCCCTCTCGCGAAGCATTACGGGATGAATGACGTGAAGACGAAAGGGGAGGAGTGGGTTCGCGTAGACGCCGCCGACCGGTACAGCCGGGGCGGGCTGCTCCCCATGGCGGTATTCCTGACCAAGAACTCCCCCGGTCTGCGCACCAGTCCGGTGAAACGCGGATACTGGGTCGTCCGCCGCGTTCTGGGCGAGCATATTCCGCCGCCGCCCGCCGCCGTCCCTGACCTGCCGAGCGACGAAAGCAAACTCGGCGATCTGACTCTCCGGCAGGCACTCGCGAAGCACCGCCAGAATCCCGCCTGTGCGAGCTGTCACGCCCGGTTTGACTCTTACGGACTCGTTTTCGAGGGGTTCGGTCCCGTCGGCGAGTTGCGCAATTCGGACATGGGCGGCAAGCCGGTGGACATGCGGGCACCGTTTCCGGGCGGCAAGGAGCGGTCCGGGGTGATGGGGTTGCAAGATTTTGTCCGTCAGCAACGCCAGGAGGATTTCCTGAATACCCTTTGCCGTAAAATGTTGACCTACGCGCTGGGGCGCAGTCTTCAGCCTTCCGACGATGCGACCCTTTTGCTGATGCGGCAGCGTTTGGCTAAAGGGGAGTACCGCTTTAACACGCTCGTAGAAACGATTGTCACGAGCCGACAGTTTCGCAACAAACGTGCACAGACCACGTTCGCGGGGAAATAAACCATATGTCTAACCAGGAACCAGGATCGAAGGAAATGATGTCGCGGCGCATTCTGCTCCGTGGCGCGGGCGTCGCCATGGCTTTACCGTGGCTCGAATCCTTCCCCGTGTGGGGAGCAACGGCGGACGAACCGAAGGCACCGAGTGCCGCCCCGAAGCGCTTCGTGGTTCAGTTCATGGGGACCGGAATCAGCCCGGATCACTGGTGGGCGAAAGGCGAGGGCGCGACGATGGAACTGAGCAAAAGCCTTCAGCCCTTGGAATCGCTCAAGACCCGGCTCAACGTCAT
>JACMIS010000056.1 GCA_014381035.1 Armatimonadota bacterium | reverse complement strand
GCCGTCCGCGCAGGACAAAAGAAAGAACGAACAGGAAAAAGGGGGAGGAATCGGGAAGTGTACGGCATATGAATGTTGGAATCGTAATGCCGGTTGCCGAGCAGCGAGGGGGCGCAGAGAAATACCTGATTGATATGATCCGTGCCGGGCGGAATCGTGGCATTGATTGGCTGGTCATTCTGTTGGAAGATGGACCGATGCAAGCCCAGATTGCCGATCTCGGTGTCCGGGTCGAAGTCATTCCAGCCAAAAAATTTAGTGATATTGGTGACTCACTCGCCGTTGCGTGGAAAATTAAATCTTTCTGTCGTGAGAATGATGTTCGGTTTCTGGTAGGGTGGATGACCAAAGGGCACATTTACGGTTCGTTGTCGCGAGTGCTTGGGAACGCCGCGGCTCCGATCCTGTTTCAGCATGGTTATTCCGAACACCCCGAAGGGTTCGATAAACTCACCCAACGAATGCCTATTTCCGGTGTGCTTTCCTGTTCGCAGTTTACGCTCGATTCACAACTAAAACATCTAAAGAATAAAGTCCGTGGCTACGTGGCGTATCCCGGCGTGGAAGTTCAGCAATATTCGGTGGATGCCCTGCCTTCGCCGGAAGAATGCCGTGCGAAGTTGGGGTTGCCCGCGCAGGTGCCGATCATCGGTACCGTGGGGCGACTGCAACGGTGGAAGGGGATGCACACTCTGGTAGACGCGTTACCGAAGATTCATGCGCGGTATCCCGATGCACAGGTAGTGCTGGTTGGCGGCGAACATGATCTGGAGCCGGATTACAAAGTATTTTTAGAGAAACGCGTGCAAGAAGCCGGTTTACAAAACCATGTTCATCTTGTCGGACTGCAACGCAACGTGGCGGAGTGGATGCAAGCGATGAGCGTTTTCGTGCATGCTTCGCAGATGGAACCGTTCGGGATGGTAGTGATCGAGGCGATGGCACTCGGCAAGCCGGTAATCGCCGGGGATAAAGGCGGGCCGCGTGAAATAATCACCTCGGGCGAGAGCGGGCTTTTCGCCGGATTCGAGGACGGCGACGCGGTCGCGGCGGGTGTTCTTCGCTATCTCGACGATCCCGAGTGGGCGAAGCAGGTCGGCGAAAAGGCGCGACAGCGGGCGCAGGACTTTTCGATGGAGCGTTGTGCCGGGCGGGTCATCGCTGCGCTACACGAGTTCGCCGGCATAAAGTAGGACGGGCGCAACCGAATGACCGGCAGGCGTGTCGGATAAGCGAAGGAGAATTTCCTATGATGCGTTTATCTGCTCTTGTCGCTACGGCTTCGTGCGCGTTTTTACTGGTCGGCTGCTCCTTGATGCAATCGCCCGCCGTTGGAGATTGGTCCGGCAAAATGTCCGCCGCACCACAAAGCGGGATGATCGGCGCGTTCGCTACCGGGATGACCACCATGATGGCAGGTGAACCGTCGGCGAGTCTGACGCTGAAAAGCGACGGAACCGGCTATATGAAAGTGATGACCGCGCCGGAACAAGCGATCACCTGGAAAGCCGACGGCGACCGGATTCTCCTGTACGGCATGGGCGAAACACCGAAAGGTAACGCCTCGCCCGCCCCCGACGAACCGATCATCGGTAAACTGTCGGAGGACAAAAAATCGCTGATGTTCGACCTCGGGCCGGTGCGATTCAATCTCGCCAAAAAAGCAAAATAGGTGATTGGATGGTTAGGTGATTGGATGGTTAGGTGGTTGGGGTATGATTGGTGAGCGTGTTTCGGACCGTGAACGGTTCCGCTATGCGCCTTCGGCGGACGCTCTGCGAGCGGGGAACGTCCGGTTTCCCGGCGAGCGTTACGCGACCAGTTCTGCCGCGTCCGGCGCGTCCGCCGAAGGCGCATAGCGGAACCGTTCACGGTCCGAACGAATCCAACCACCAAACACCTACCCGATGCTTGAACTGCGCCGCTTTGCCCACCAATACCAGACCATCACCGGATGGATGATTCCGCTTGGATATCTTGTGGTCGGATTCATGGTCGGTTGGCTTGTCAGTCGGTTGCTGGTCCCGCGGTTGCGGCAGATCGCGTTCGCGACGCCCTGGCGCGGCGACGGTGCCATCGTTCGGGCAATCGGGCAGTTTCCGACCCTCTGGTGCGTTTTGATCGGCGCGTACTTCGCCGTCCGTCATCTGCCGATGACGCTTCCCCCGACGGTGGTCCACTGGCTGAGTAACGCCGTGTTCGTGGTCGCGGCGATTTCGGCGACGGTTGTCGCGTCCCGCATCGCCGTCAGCGCGACCCACTACGCGGCGGAACGATCCGGTACCGGTCGGACCTCGGCGACGATCTTCGACAGCATCGTCAAACTGGTCGTTGTCGGCGTCGGCATTTTGCTGACCCTGCAATCGCTCGGGATCGCCATCACACCGATTCTGACCGCGCTCGGCGTCGGCGGTCTCGCGGTCGCACTCGCCCTGCAGGACACACTTTCCAATCTGTTCGCGGGGTTTCAGATCCTCGCTTCCCAGCATGTGCGACCGGGAGATTATGTTCAGCTGTCGTCCGGCGAGGAAGGATATGTGCGCGATATAACATGGCGTATCACTACCATAGAAGCTCTGACCAAAGTCACGTCCGTCGTTCCGAACAGTAAATTGGCAGGGGCGATTGTTTCCAACTATTACCAGCCGACGACCGAGATCGCGATATTGATCCCACTCGGGGTCGCGTTCGATTCCGACCTGGAAAAAGTCGAGCGTGTCACGAACGAAGTCGCGAAAGAGGTCATGCTTACCGTCGAAGGCGGTGTGCCGGAGTGGGAGCCTGTGGTACGCTACAATAACTTCGATTCCAAGGAAGCCGCGATCACATTCAACGCCGTGTTGCGGACCCGCGAGTTTGGCGAACAGTTTCTGGTGCGGCATGAGTTTATCAAGCGGCTTCAGAGACGGTATCAGGCGGAAGGGATTCGGATCCCATATCCAGTTCAGACCGTGCGGCTTGCCCCCACTTTAGAGGATAATGAAACCAAACTTTGACCTTTCCCCGATACCGTTCATCCATGAGTTGCCCGACTGGGGACGACTGCCGATCGCCGACAACGACGAGCCGCTGGTTCCGGTGCCGTTGACCGGGCGACTGCGTGGGCATTCGATGTATTTCGAGATGCAGATACCGGCAGCCGCGCCCACTATCACCGTCCGCGCCGGGGTTCTGGACCGGTTACAAAACGTAGTCGCGTCGCTTCCCGAATCGGTCTCTTTGATCGTTTTCGACGGATACCGCCCGCTCGCGGTGCAACAATGGCTCTGGGACAACTACCTCGCCAAAATCATCGCGGACGAGCCGCATCTTTCCCCGGAAGAAGCCGAGCGCAAGGTACGTCAGTTCGTCGCCTTTCCCGCACCGGACCCGCTCCGTCCGCCGCCACACCGCACGGGAGGCGCGGTAGACGTATACCTCGTCGAAACCGAAACCAGTACCGAGCTGCCGATGGGAACGCCGCCGGACGCCATCGCGCCCGAGTCGGTGACGCGCCACTTTGAGGACGTACCTGCGGAACCGTTCACGACAAACCGCCGATTACTCTGGCACGCGATGACAAACGCCGGTTTCGCCAACTACCCCGGCGAATGGTGGCACTTCGAGTACGGCAACCAGCGTTGGGCGAATATCACGGGCGCGGAGGTGGCAGTGTACGGCTTGCCGGGAGATGGAGAGATCGGACTGTAGAACGACGAAAAGCCGTTCTACAACCGCACTTCCGCCGTTGCCTCTGCCTCCACTGCCTCCCGCGTCCACGGCACCCGCCGGTACTCGCGCCGCGCCGCCAGCGGCAACTGATCCGCGTAGTGCGGCGACGACGGGTCGTCCGCGTTGCCCCACGGCAAGCACGCCCAGATGTTTGGATTGCCATCGGGCAGAAGTTCGACCACGCTCCGAAACGACGTGCCGAACGTCACCGTGGTCTTGCCATCCACCTCGTTCAACCGTCCGCCGAAGGGGACCAGCGAATCCAAGCCACCATCGCAGGGCAGGTCAACGCTTCCGCGTCGCAACCGATGCAGCTCGCCCCACGCCACATCCAGCGGAAAACCATAGGCTTGGAGCCATTCGGCGGCGTCTTCCAGAGCCTTCGCGCACTCAGCGGGGAATCGTTCGGCAAGCGGTGCCGTCGCCCCGTAAGTGGCAGGTACATAGGTACCTACGAATAACTGCGCCCACACGAATGGCTGCAACAGCCACGCCTGAAAAAGACCCGCGCCTATCGCGTCACGGCTCAACGAGCCGTCCCAGCGTGTCAAAACGTCGGTGACTTCACGCAATTCCGTGAACCCGCTCTCGTTGTCCGCGAGACCGATCAACGCGGGCAACTCTCGCGCGGCGTTCAAATCGGTACAGTCCGTCGCTATGTGCATCGCAATTTCCGGGGTCAGGCGCGTCTTGTTGGGCTGGAAAGCGATTTCATATTCGAGCGATTCGTGCATGTAATCACCGCGCAATGTTCGAGCGTTCGGGGCGAGGAAGTCGGGGTATGGGGGTGCGACCTGCATATCGTCCGCGCCGCAGTAGCCGGGGTTGTCGTTGCAGTTCTGTACGAACCCGGACGCCGGACGGATCGCTTGCGGCAGTTCGTCGATGGTCAGCGTATCGCCCCACTCTGTCGCCGAGCTCCAGCCGGGCACCGGGGCGTGGAAATCGTAGCCATCCGGTCGTCGCGGCACACTCCCCGCCGATATATAGCCGATATCGCCGGTGTTGTCGCCGAAAAGATGGTTGAACATCACGGTGTGGCACCCGGCGAGCGCGGCGCGGTACTCGTCCACGTTTTGCGCTAGGCACTGCTCCCGCACCTGCGTCAGTACATGAACATCGCCGATTCCCGCCTTGCGAATGGCATACCGTTTACCGTTTTCTTCTCTTAAAATCGGTCCGTGATG
>JACMIS010000055.1 GCA_014381035.1 Armatimonadota bacterium | reverse complement strand
TAAGCACAGGTAGCGATATGCCAGCGGGTCGTAGCCGGAATCCACCAAGGTCTGTACAGTCAAAAAACCGCCTTTAGACTTCGACATCTTGCCGCTGGTCAGCACAAGAAACGCGGTATGTAACCAGTAGCGCACGAACGGATTTCCAGTCGCACACTCCGATTGCGCGATTTCGTTCGTGTGGTGAACCGGGATATGGTCGTTCCCGCCGCAATGAATGTCGAACGTGTCACCGAGATATTTCATGCTCATGGCGGAACATTCGATATGCCAGCCGGGATAGCCGGTTCCCCACGGCGAGTCCCACTTCATGATGTGGTTCGGCTTGTTGGTAAACCACAGGATAAAGTCGGCGGCGTTCCGCTTCCCGGTGTCAATCACCAGATCGTCGCGCAAACCCTGCCGTTGCTCGCTCATATTGGTGTTGGCGAGTTTGCCGTAGTCGGGGTCTTTGGAAGTGTCGAAATACAACCCTTCTCCCGTCGTATAGGTGAACCCTTTTTCTTCCAAACGGCGGTTGAGTTCGATCATTTCCACGACGTGTTCGGTGGCACGGGGCAGAACGTCGGGGCGTCGGACTCCGAGCCGCTCCAGATCGTTCAGGAACGCGTTCTCATACTTTTTCGCAAGTTCCCAGACGCTGAGTTGTTGCTCCCGCGCCCCCTTCTCCATCTTATCCTCGCCCGCGTCCCCGTCGGATGTTTGATGCCCGACATCGGTGATGTTCATCACCCATTTTGTCTGGTAACCGTTTAAAAGAAACATGCGGGTGAGCAAGTCTTCAAATAAAAAGGTACGCAGGTTTCCGATGTGCGCATAGTTGTACACGGTCGGTCCGCAGGTATAGATGCCGACCTGTCCGGGGGTTATTGGCTCAAAAACTTCCTTCGAGCGCGAGGCGGTATTGTAAAGAAAAATATCCATGCTACTTTAACGGTCTATTATAACCGGTACCAACGATTCTACCGCCCAATTCCGGTTTCCTGCTTAAAAGAGTGCGGGTTGCACGACTGCGGCGCGGCGGCGTTCGGCGATCTGCTCGATCAGACGGCGTTGTGGCGAGGACAATGCGTACTTCTCCAGTGCTTCCCCTGCGGTAGCCCAGGCATATCCTCGGTCGCCGTCCGGTGCTCCCCCCACGGCGACCGCGATCCCCAGAAGCGTGATCTTGCGCGTCGTCACGCCGTGCCGGACTTTAGCCACCGGCGTTTCTTCAATCACCGTCGCATCCACCGCACCCACCGTCTCACGAACCGCGCGCAGGGCGGCGGTAGCCGATGTTTCCTCGCCCTCCATCGTCACGCGTGGCAGTTCCCACAACCCTGCCCACAGACCGGCATCGAGGGGACGCTGGGTCAGTAGTAACCGCTCCTCGCTGTCCGTTACAACCGCCGAAACGTCGGTCTGCGTCGTGAATTGCGGTTTCGGGGCGAACTCCGGTAGTGCGGAGGGTGCGCCAGTGTCATAGGCAAAACACTCGCGTTGCACGGGGCAAATGTCGCACTTCGGCGGCGTTCCGCAGACAAGTGCGCCCAGTTCCATCATCGCCTGATTGAACGTCCCCGCATCGCCTGACGGAATCAAGTCCGTTGCCAACCGCCAGAGCGTTATCTGCGCTTCATTTCCCTTCGGATCGCCGTGAATCCCGAAGATGCGGCAGAGCACACGAACCACATTCGCATCCACAATCGGTGTGTCCAGCCCGAGCGCGATAGAGCAAACCGCCCCGGCGGTGTATCGCCCGACTCCCGGCAGTGCCAGCACGTCATCGTAACTATCGGGGAAAACGCCATCGTGTATCGCTACGATCTGCCCCGCCGCTTTGTGCAGGTTGCGGGCGCGGCTGTAGTATCCCAAGCCCTGCCAAGCGTGCAATACATCATCGAGCGGGGCTTCGGCAAGATCGCGCACGGTGGGAAATCGAGCCAGCCATTTTTCGAAGTAAGGTATCACGGTCGCGACTTGCGTCTGCTGGAGCATCGTCTCCGAAATCCAGATCGCATAGGGGTCGCGTGTCGTCCGCCACGGCAGCGGGCGATGATTTTTTTCGTACC
>JACMIS010000435.1 GCA_014381035.1 Armatimonadota bacterium | reverse complement strand
GGTTAACCGGCAGGCGGGGAATTCCTTCCTGTACCAAGGAGCCCGGTAATTCCGCAGTTTTCCGATCTATCGCGTTCCGATTACGACCCCGAAACTTCGCCGAGCGCATATTCCACCGCCTGCTCCGTTGTCAGACCGCGCCCTTCCTCCCACGCAGCCGCGAACAATCCCGCATCACCTAGCACGGACCGTGCCCGCTCTAATTCCTGGCGATGCTTGGCCTGCTCATCCTGTAAAAGGGGCGAGCCGCTCCTCTCGCGCAGGGCGTTTGCCGCCCCCCATAGAACGACGGCTTCACGCGTCTGGGATTCACCCACGAACACGTCCGCCAAAGCTTCGAGCGAGCACGAAATGTAGTAGCCGTTTCCCATCCCCCGGAAGATGGCAAGGCTTTCGCGATGTAGCGCCCGTGCCGACGCATGGTCGCCCGCATCGCAAATGAGGTTACCCAGGTTAAGGAGCGACATTGCGGTTAGCTGCCTGTCTCCTACCTCGCGGCTGATGGCGAGGACTTCCTCGTTGAACGACCGGGACGAGACTTCGTCACCCTGATAGTGAGCGAGACTACCCAGATTGAGAAGCGTAGCCGCGATACCCTGCCTGTCCCCAAGCTTGCGGCGGATGGTCAGGCTTTCCTCCTGGAACGACCGTGCGCGTCCTGGATCGCCCTGAAGCCTGGCGACGTTGCCCAGGTTATTGAGCGACATCGCGATGCCTCGCTGGTCTCCCAGTCCCCGTTGGATCGCGAGGCTTTCTTCATATAGTGCCCCCGCTGACACGGTGTCACCCTGATCGTGGGCGAGTATGCCCAGGTTATTCAGCGAATAGGCGATGCCGTACTTGTCTCCGAGTTCGCGACGGATGGCCAGGCTTTCTTCGTACAGCGTTCGCGCCGACACGTGGTCGCCAAGAAGGCTGAAGACATAGCCCAGGTTATAAAGGAGGGATGCCGTGAGGTATTTATTTCCCAACCCGCGGCTGATGGCTAGGCCTTCTTCGTACATCGTTCGCGCCGACACGTGGTCGCCTTCACTACGAGCGATACCCCCCAGGTAGTCGAGCGCGTACGCGATGCCGAGTGCGTCCCCCGATTCCCTGGAGATGGCGAGGCTCTGCTCGTTCAAGGACCGAGCGGTGGCAGTATCACCCTGGAACCGTGCCAGATTTCCTGCGCCACTGTGTGCTTTCGCCGATGCCGCGGTGCGCGAGTTCGTTTGTCCGAGTGCCCTCATCAGATGTTCCCGCCCCTCGGTGAAGTGGCCGCGAATCTGCCAGAACCGCCACAGTGCTCCTGCAAGGCGTAGCCCCGCTTCCCCTTCGGTATACGTTGCGCACCATTCGAGTGCCGCCCGCAGGTTGTCGTGCTCCGTCTCCAAGCGCGTCAGCCACGCCGCCTGGTCAGGTCCCTTCAACCGCATCTCCCCCTCCTCCGCGAGAGCCAGAAACCAGTCCCGGTGACGACTCCGTAGCGTGGCGTTCTCGGCGGAAAGGTCGCATTTCTCGGCGGCGTATTGCCGGAGCGTTTCCAGCATCCGGTAGCGCGTCGCCCCGCCCTCCTCCTCCGCGAGTACGAGTGACTTATCCGCGAGGCTCGTCAGTAGATCCAGTACCTCCCATTCCTCGACCGGATCGAACCCGCACGCCGCTTCCGCCGCCGACAGCGTCCAGCCGCCCGCGAACACGGACAGGCGGGCGAGGAGCGTTTTCTCCTGGCCGCTGAGCAGTTCGTAGCTCCAATCCACCAGCCCCCGCAGCGTCTGTTGCCGGGGCGTTGCCGTCCGGTCGCCGCCAGTGAGCAGGCGGAAGCGGTTGTCCAGCCGGTCGTTAATCTCCTCTACCGAGAGTGAGCGCATCCGCGCCGATGCCAATTCCAGCGCGAGAGGGATGCCGTCCAGGCGGTGGCAAACTTGCGCCAGTGCGGGTGCGTTCGCGTCGGTCACCGCGAACGCGGGCTTGACGAGTAGTGTGCGCTCAATGAATAGCCGCACCGCCTCGTACTGCCTCAAACTCTGAACGATAGTAGAGCCCCCTTGCTTCGGGTCGGGAAGCGAAAGCGAGGGGACCCGGTATACCTGCTCCCCAGCGATATTCAGCGGCTCACGGCTCGTCGCCAGCACGCAGGTTTGCGGGCAAGAGCGTAGTAATGCCGCCGCCAACTCGGCACACCCCGCGACCAGGTGCTCGCAGTTGTCTAGGAGCAATAACAGTTGTTTATCTTTTAGATTCGCTATGAGGGTTTCCGGCACACCTTGTCCGGGTTGCTCGTTGACGCCCAGAGCCTGCGCCACGGCTTGCGGAACCTGGGTGCCGCTGGTCAAGGGAGCCAGTTCGACCCGCCAAACGCCGTCGGGGTACTCGTCCAGAATGTCGGCGGCAATCTGCTGGGACAGGCGCGTCTTGCCCATGCCGCCCGTGCCCGTCAGCGTCACCAGGCGCGTCTTCTGCAAAAGCGACTTTATGTCGCCCATTTCCCGCTCCCGCCCCACGAAACCGGTCAAGTATTGGGGCAGATTGTTCGGGACGTCGTCCAGGGAACGCAGGGGTGGGAAATCGTCCGGCAGTTCGGGATAGACGAGTTGATAGACCCGCTCGGGCCGCTCCAGATCTTTGAGGCGGCATGTCCCGAGGTCGCGCATCAGGCCGCCGTCGGGCAGGTGGTCGCGGGCCAGTTCGTACGCCGCCGCCGACACCAGCGTCTGCCCGCCGTGTGCGGCGGAAAGCAGACGCGCCACCCGGCTCAGGACCGATCCGAAGTAGTCACCGTCGCGCTCCTGAGTCGCCCCCGAGTGTAGTGCGATCCGCGCGCGGATCGAGATCGGATCGGCCCAGGGCTCGCGCCCGAGGGAGACGTGTGCCGCGGTCGCGGCGGCGAGGGCGGCGGGCCCGGCCGCGAACGCGGCGCAG
>JACMIS010000434.1 GCA_014381035.1 Armatimonadota bacterium | reverse complement strand
CCAACAACAAGAAATTTTGAACCGCCAAGACGCCAAGGTAAGAGGAGAGAATTCAACCACAAAGGGCACAAAGGTTTTCAAGGGTAGGGCTTGCCGAGTTAGTCATGCGGTCCGTCGAAGAACGAAGCGAAAACCTTGAAAACCTTTGTGCCCTTTGTGGTTGAATTCTCTCCCCTTACCTTGGCGTCCTTAGTGGTTAGATTCTCTGCACGGCGCGACCGGCGAGCGCGGTTTCGCCGGGGGTAGTTGGCGCGAGCGGTTTGCCGAGGAGTTCGCCCGCCGCGTTGAGGACGCCGAGCGTGTCCATACCGCACAATCCACGTAGGATCGGGATCGGTCCATGCTCGACAAAAGCGTCCGGTAATCCTAGCGTTCTCACCGATACATCCCCCATGCCGTTCTCCTGAAGCAGTTCGATCACCGCCGAGCCGAACCCGCCACGGATAACGCCGTCTTCCAGCGTGATCACGCAACCGGCACGGCGGGCGAGCGGTAGGATCGTTTCGGCGTCCAGAGGTTTGCAGAATCGCGCGTTGACGACCGAGGCGCGGACACCGTGTTCGATCTCCAACTCCCGCGCCGCCTCCAGTGCGACGGAAACGATGGGACCATAGGCGAGAAGCAGAATATCATCGCCTTCGCGAAGCACTTCGGCTTTTCCCAGTTCGATAGGTGACGGATTCGGGTCTAACAACTCGCCGCCGCCGCGTGGGTAGCGGAGCGCGACCGGTCCGGTTTTATGGCGGAGCGACCAGCGCACCATCTCGCCCATTTCGGCGGTATCCTTCGGCGACAACATCGTCATACCGGGGATCGAGCGCATATAGGCGATGTCGAAAACCCCATGGTGGGTCGCGCCATCGTCGCCGACCAGACCGCCCCGGTCCAGCGCGAAGATCACCGGCAGGTTTTGCAGGGCGACATCATGCACGATCTGGTCGTAGGCGCGTTGCAGGAACGTCGAATAGATCGCGCAGACCGGCGTCATGCCGTCCGCCGCCAGACCCGCCGCGAACGTAACCCCGTGTTGCTCCGCGATTCCGACATCGAAATACCGCTCGGGAAACTTCTGCTGGAACTTGGCGAGTCCGGTTCCGTCCGGCATCGCGGCGGTGATGGCGACGATGGATTTGTCGGCTTCTGCCTCGGTGTTCAACGCTTCGATAAAAGCTTGCGTAAACGTCGTCCCAGTAGCCTTCTTTTCCATCTTGCCGTCTTCCACCGTGAACGGCGTCACGGCATGGAACGAACGCTGGTCGCCTTCCGCCGGTTCATAGCCTTTGCCCTTGGTGGTGAGGACATGAAGAAGGACCGGTCCCTTGATCTTTTTAACTTCCTCGAAAATCGCCGCCAGGTTTTCGGTATCGTGCCCGTCCAGCGGACCGATGTACTGAAAACCTAACTCCTCGAAGAACAAGCCGGTATTCGCCGGAGCCGCGAAATGCGTCGCCGCGTGTTTGAGACCCGCCGCCGTTTTATACAGGAGACTGTCTTTCTCGAATGTTCGCTTGACCCGCGCTTCCGCACGCTGGTACAGCGGCATCAGTCGCAGTTTCGCCAGATAGGTCGCCATCGCACCGACATTCTCCGCGATGCTCATTTTGTTATCGTTGAGCACGACAATGAAATTGGTTTTGCTTATCCCGGCGTTGAGCATCGCTTCGAGAGCCATGCCGCCGGTCATCGAACCGTCACCGATGACCGCGACGACATGCCCATTGTCGCCACGAATATCCCGCGCTTTCGCAAACCCGAGTGCCGCCGAGATCGAAGTGGATGCGTGCCCCGCCCCCCAAACATCGTAGGGCGATTCGTCGCGACGCAAGAAGCCGGAAATACCGCCGTATTGCTTGATCGTCGCCAGTTTTTTCCAGCGACCGGTCAGCATCTTGTGCGGGTAGGACTGGTGTCCAACATCCCAGATGACTTTGTCGCGGGGAATATCGAACGCCTTATACAGCGCGAGGGTCAGTTCGATGACGCCTAAGTTCGGCGCGAAGTGCCCCCCGACACGGGAGATGGTTTGTATCAATCCCTGACGGACTTCACCGGCGAAGATGCGCAGTTCGTCACCAGTCATCCCCTTCAGGTCTTCCGGACCAGTCAATTTATCTAAAAGCGGAAACGCACTGGTTGTGTTTGCCGTTTCCCGCTCATCCATATTTTCGATCATGTCATGCGCTTTCCTGGAACCCCGAGTGCGCCTCATCGCGCCTCCAAAGCACCAACCGCGTTCCCGTTTCTCGGGTACACAGACGGGCAGACCGCAACATATGCCCTGACACACCTATCGTACCCATTTACTGAATGCGTTCACTTCTTTTTACAAAGCGAATACAGTATTATGTGCCTATAGCAGTACATCTGTCAAGCAAAGCGATAGTTATTTTTTCTCTTAACGAAATAAGGAAAGATTGGTTCCAGAGAATCCGGGACAAGAAACATCCCGGCGGAGTCGTAACCAAGCCGCCTCACGGACGTTGAATAGGTATGACATCACTATCCAGCCCGGTTCCCCCACTCCCCGGATTCACTTGCGGATCGGACATCGACGCTTCAAACCCATGGTACCCCGGCGCAGTGACCGTTTCGGTGGACGCACGGCACATGCCTTTTCTCACCGCCCTGACGGGGCACGCACCGGAACGTTCGGCTTTCCGGTACGGGAGTCTTGAGATCACGGAAGATTCGATCACACTTGCGGGCTACGGAATCAAGCCGACCGAGCGATTTGTCATGATTGGCATTCTTTGCATCGTTTTTATGTTCGCCTACCCATGGCTCATGCATCTCGCCGGGATAAACCACATACCGGACGTCGCCGTGGCGGGCGGGGGTTGCGGGGTAGCCCTCTTTGTATTGTCACCGATCCTGAACGCACATATCCAACACCGAATGACATTCGACATCCCGTGGGAACAGATGACGAGTCTCGAAGTTTCGAAGGACGAACGCTGGGCGATACTGAGTTACATCGAACCACCGAAAAACCCGAACCCCGATCCCATCGCCTACTGCATACCGCTCCGGTTTGAGCAACCGACCAAAGCAAGGCGATTTGTGCAAATCTGGGACAGTCACGCGAGAAACACGGCTCGCACGAAGGCACCTTTGTATAGTTGGTCGGCATGGAAAACGGCGGCGGTCGTAGCACTCATTCTCCTGGCAGGCGTCATGACATCAATTTTCTTGTCGTCGCTTTGATGTCGAGTCCGTGGGTGCGGGAGGAGCGGTTTTCGCCGGACGGAGTAGGTACACCATCTCGCCAGCACGGGCGAACCCGGCGCGACGGGCTTCGGTTTCCGCGCCCTCGGGGGTTTTAAGGTAGGCAAGACGTTTTTCGAGAAGGGCGTTTTGTGCGTACTGACGGCTGAGTTCGGTTTCTACTTTTTTTACGTCCTGCGCCACTTTCCAGCCCATCTGATAGGGATGGATTATCTTGATTGCGAAGCCCCACGCGGCATACACCCCGACCGCCGCGACCAGAGCGAACCCCGCAATTTTAAGATAATAGTTTCCGGCGCGGCGCGGCGCACGGCGGCGTGCGCGTTGAGCGGCGGGCAGTGCATTCTGCGTTCTCATTCAACCGTCCCTTTTGGTGTCGCCGCAACTTGCTTGAGCAGTTGACCGACCGTATGTACCTTGATGAGATTGGTGCTGCCGGGAATACCGACCGGGGTACCTGCCGTAATCACTACCAGGTCGCCTTCCCGGACATGCCCCCCCTTTAAAGCCGCTTCCACCGCGTTCTCGATCATTTCGTAGGTATCGGCTGGATATTTCACTTGCAGGGGGCAAACGCCCCATGACAGTGCCATTTGTCGCTCCGCGCGGTCGTTCGAGGTTACGGCAAGAATCGGGCAACGTGGTTTGAATTTGGAAAGGATGCGGGCGGTCCCGCCACTGCTGGTCGAGCAGATGATCGCCGCCGCGCTCCGGTCGTGCGCGATGGTCGCCACCGCTTCCCCGATGGCGTCGGTAACGCTGTCTTTTCCGTACAGGGAGCGCGTCTCGTCGAACACGCGGTTGTAGTCCACCATCTCATCCTCGGCGCGACAGGCGATACGCGCCATCGTTTCCACCGCCTCGATGGGATACGCGCCGACCGCCGTTTCGCCCGACAGCATCACGGCGTCCGTGCCGTCCAAAACCGCGTTGGCGATATCGGTAACTTCGGCACGCGTCGGGCGCGGGTTTCGGATCATGGAATCCAGCATCTGGGTTGCCGTGATTACCGGCTTCCCACGTCGGTTACAGGCGCGGATAATCTGCTTCTGTATGCGCGGAACTTCTTCGACCGGCATCTCGACCCCCAGATCACCCCGCGCCACCATTGCGCCGTCACATTCGTCGAGGATGGAGTCCAGATTATTCACCGCTTCCGGCATCTCGATCTTGGCGATGATCGGGGCGAACCGCCCTTCTTCCTCCATGATCTTGCGCAGACGACGCACATCGTCCGCATGTTGCACAAACGACAGCGCGACGAAGTCAACACCGAGCCTGAGACCGAAGCGCACATCGGCTTCGTCCTTTTCAGTGACGGCGGGAATATCGAGGTGCGCTTCGGGAGCGGAAACGCCTTTCCTGGAGCCGAGGACGCCGCCGAAGATGACTCGCGTAACAATCTCCTTGCCATCGTTCTCGATAACCACCAGTTCGAGGTTTCCGTCGTCAAGGAGCAAGCGATGCCCTGCCTTTACGGAATGAAACATCGCGGGAACGGGAAGATGGACCCGTTCCTCATTGCCTACCACCGGTTCGGAGGTCAGAATAAGACGGGCATCCTTGCGCAGTCGGGTTCCTTCGGCGACGGTCCCGACGCGGATTTTGGGTCCGCATAGGTCCTGCAATACCGCGACACATCGTCCGGTCTCACGCGCGGCTTTGCGTACCGCGTTATAGCGCATTTCATGCTCGGGAAACGTGCCGTGCGAGAAGTTCAGTCGGGCGACATCGAGACCGGCGATCACAAGATCGGTGAGGGTTTTGGGGTCGTCTACTGCCGGTCCGAGCGTACACACAATTTTGGTGCGCCGCATAAATGTTGGGTCGCCTCGCTTTACGGGGAAGTTACTATCGTCGGTTATTATAGCCGCCTGTCTCGCCGAGTGTCAACGCAAACCGAAGGCAAACTGGTACAATTTTCGTGCCAAAACTATAACCAGTTGTAAATTATGGAAAAACGATACTCGAACTACCATTGTACTGCTTCCTCAATCGCTTTCAGCGTTCGCAGGAGATCGAACAGTTCCGACAACGGTAGCATGGTCGCGGAGTCGGACAGGGCTTTCGCCGGTTCGGGGTGTGTTTCCAGAAATAGCGCGTCAATGCCGACAGCGACCGCTGCCCGCGACAGGTGCGGGATAAACTCGCGCTGTCCGCCCGAGGAAGTCCCTTGCCCGCCGGGTTGCTGTACCGAGTGCGTTCCATCAAAAACAACCGGACGACCGGTCATTTGCGCCATCGTGGGAAGGGAGCGATAATCCACGACCAGCGTGTTGTAGCCGAACGACACTCCCCGTTCACAAACCAGAATACGCTCGTTGCCGGTGTCGGCGATCTTCTTGACCGCGTTGGTCATGTCCCACGGCGCGAGAAACTGTCCCTTTTTAATATTGACCGTTTTGCCGGTATCGCCCGCCGCAACGAGAAGATCGGTCTGGCGGGAAAGGAACGCCGGGATTTGCAGAACGTCCACCGATTCCGCGACTTGCTGGCAGTGTGTCGGGTCGTGAACATCGGTCAAAACGGGGATGCCGAACTCCTCGCGGATTCCGGCTAACACTTCCAAACCTGCTTGCATCCCCTGCCCGCGAAACGACGCGCCGGAAGTGCGGTTCGCCTTGTCGAACGATGCTTTAAAAATGTACGCGATACCGAGCGAGTCACAGATCCCCTTGACAGTTCCGGCAATCTCGCGACAAAGGTCACGGGACTCGATCACGCACGGTCCGGCGATCAACGCGAACGGTTTCCCGCCGCCGACAGAAACAGAGGGAGAGATTTCTACAATCTTCGTGTTTGGATTCATACAGTCATTCTACCGCCTCGATTCAAGGCTTGGAATGGTACAATAAAATGCAATGAGTGTTTCAACGGCTGTCTTAGAACTTACAGTGGACCAGGTTTTTCGCCTCGCTTTGCAACTTCCTGCACAACAAAAGCAGGAGTTAGCTCGCAAATTAACCACGACAGGTTCGCAACTTCCCCCCACCCGTGAACCGGGTTGTGATGAAGGGAAAATTCGCATCGCCCCCGATTTCAACGCCCCTCTCCCCGCAGAAATCGAGGATTCTTTCTATCCTTGAACGCGCTACTTGACACGCATACTTTTCTCTGGTGGTTAGCCAATGATCCGCAACTGTCCGATCTGGCGAGGGACACTATCCGCAATCCCACCAATTACATTTTCGTAAGCCCCGCGAGTGCCTGGGAGATTGCGATCAAGTGCGGGACCGGCAAACTGACCCTGCCTGAGCTACCGCCGACCTATGTAACCTCCCGAATATTAGCCAATGGATTCGAACCGCTCCCGATAACCATAGAGCATGTGCTTCAAACGTACCACCTGCCGTTTCATCACCGCGACCCGTTTGATCGTTTGCTCATCGCACAAAGTATCGTGGAAGATATGCCGATAATCTCCGTGGATGCCGTATTCGCCTCATATCCCGTTCGTACAATTTGGTAAAATTTTCCGTCATCGTTTGTCGTGTAATTAGGTGTCATACGGATCGGGGGTGAATCGCTCCATCACGCGGTCGGTATAGTTGACTGGAACGAAGCCGTACTGGGCGTATAAGCCGTGGGCGTCGAGAGTAAATAGAAGAAAGCGGCGCAGGTTTTGCAGGTCGGGATCCGTGAGGATGCCTTCGACAAGACGCTTTCCCAAGCCGCGTCCGCGATACTCGGGAAGCACGAACACATCGGAGAGATAGGCGAACGTCGCTTTGTCGGTGATTACGCGGGCGAACGCGACAAGTGCCCCGGTTTCGGCGTCATCCAGCAGGAACGGGAGCGAGTTTGCCACCGACCGTGCGACAACGTCGCGTGGCACGCCTTTTGCCCAATACGATTCCGTGGAAAGGTACCGGTGCATAATGTCAATGTCGGCGTCGGTCGCGGTGTTTCGCAGGATAAAACGATCAGTCATGGTTGCTCTGTAGGGTGGGGAGGATCTGCGCCGCGATTTTGGCGATGTTGCGGGCGTCGTCTATGCCGCGATGGTGACGCCCTCCCAATGGTAATTGCAGATAACGCAGTGCCGCCGCCATTCCGAGCGGGCGCGTCCCGAACCGTTCCGCAAACTCTTTCTTCAGATTGATATGCTTCGCAAACGCCGCCGGAAACGCCATCTTGTGTCGCTCACAATCGCGCCGTAGTTGTTTCTGATCATACGCCCCCCACGAACAGAGTATAAATGGCACGCTCCCGGCACACCATGCGGCGAATCGCGGGAACACGGCGGAGAACGCTTCGGCACCGTCCACGTCCGCCTGAGCGATCCCGGTCAAGTCCCGGCAAAATGCCGACAATTCGCGTGTCGCTACCGGTCGCACAAACGCCGCGAACTCTGCTGTCTGCTCCCTGCCATCCTCTGCCAGACAGACCGCCCCGATCTCGATGGTCTCCATACACTCGGGAGGAAAATCGTTCGCGTCACAGGTCGCCTCCAGATCAACAATAATGTACCGCATTTTGTAAAACCCTTTATTGCGGTATCGTCGGAGTGTCAGGCATTGGTAAACAGCGCGCGGACCCGTTCCAGATCCTCCGGTGTATCTACCGATTCTGGGGCATGCGCGATTTCCACCATCCGGATTCGGTAGCCGTTTTCCAGCACACGCAGTTGTTCGAGCGATTCGGCACGTTCCAGCGAGGTCGGTTCCATTGTCGGGAATCGTGTGAGAAACTCGCGGCGGTAGACGTAAAGTCCCACATGTTGGCGCGGCGCGTACGGAGCGGACGCATCGCGCCGGAACGGAAGCGGCGACCTCGAAAAATAGAGCGCGTAACCGTTCATATCCATGACGACTTTTACTACGTTCGGGTCTTCTTCCCGTCCGCCTGGGAGCGGACAGCAGACGCTCGCCATCACCGCGTCGCTCTCGCGCAGAGCGGTCACTGCCGCATCAATCGTCGCCGGGTCTACAAGCGGTTCGTCGCCCTGCACGTTCACTACGATATCGTAGTCGCCCTGCAAAGAATCCAGATGCCCGGCGGCTTCCGCGACGCGGTCTGTTCCCGAGCGATGGTCGGGCGAAGTCATGATCGCATTGCCACCGAACCTGATCACCGCTTCCCGAATGGCATCGTCCGGGGTAGCGACTAGCACCCTTTCAACAACCAACGCGCACGCGGCGCGTTCGTAGACGTGTTGAATCATCGGCTTTCCAGCGATTGTGGCGAGCGGCTTGTCGGGAAGTCGGGTCGCGGCGAGGCGGGCGGGAATAATGACGGCGACGGACATAATGCCCGATTGTACGCCCGGCGTAAGCCCATCGCAACACATTGGGTCGCTCGCCGGGTATATTGGCGGTATGAATCACACCCCGCGATTGTTCGTAACCATGGCGGCATTGATAGCGTTAACCGGCGCACCGGGTTCGGACGTGGCTTTGGCGCAGAAGAAACGTGAACCGATGTTCGGGAGTACCTACACCAACCTCAGTAAGGGATGGAAGACGGACCCGCGCTTCGCCGCGACCGCCAAGGAGGACGAAAAGTACGGGCGCGATACGCCGCAAGTACACACGGGCATTCGCGGCTATTCCTTCACCGAAGGATATAGTGCAATGGTTTCCCACCGCGCGATAGTCTCAGCAGGTGCGCCCGGCTACTCGCTCGATTTAGCGACCATCAAGGAAAACCTACAAGTTTGCCGCGACACCGTGGAGTGGCGGACAGTAAACGGTT
Source organism: Armatimonadota bacterium (assembly GCA_014381035.1). Next base: position 586 of record JACMIS010000434.1, on the reverse strand, counting down.
CGCCGTTCGCCGTGATCGCTCGTGTGGAAACCTACGGCGAGACGGCAGCATTGAGCGGACAACTTACCCCCGCGAACCGCACGGGGGTGTATCTGATCGTGCGCGGCTTACGCGGTTACGAGCACATCAGAGCGGACATAAACGTGGCGACGGCATCAAATCCGAACGTGCGAGCGCGGGCGATTGCCGATGCGGGATATAAGAAGCGCAAATAGCAGGGGTGCCCGTTCGTGGTACACTAAGGTCGCCATGCAAACGATTCAGGACGCGATTAAAAGCCGCATTTTAGTTATTGACGGCGCGATGGGGACCATGCTCCAGCGTCATAAACTTACCGAATCTGACTATCGGGGCGAACGATTTGCGGACCACCCGATTGACCTGAAGAACAATAACGAGGCGTTGAACTTTACGCGCCCCGACCTGATCTACGGAGTCCACAAATCGTACCTCGACGCGGGCGCGGACATCATCGAAACGAATACGTTCAACGCGAACGCGGTCGCCATGGCGGACTTCGACATGGTCGACATCGTGCGCGAAATGAACCTCGAGGCCGTGAAGGTCGCCCGCGAGGCGGCAGATG
>JACMIS010000433.1 GCA_014381035.1 Armatimonadota bacterium | reverse complement strand
GGGAAAATCACTCTGAAAACAAGACGAATCGGGCGTCCTGTGGCCGGTGTACAGCGAATTCAGACAAGGCGAAAACTGGGACGGTGAATCCGCTTTCCGACTGTCTGAATTAAGTATAAGTGAATCAGATAACCATCGCAATATTTATAAGTAATTCGTAAAAAACGTGACATGAAAACTTTTTCGGGATCGCGACAAGACAGCAAAAACGGTCAAGTATTGTTTTAACAGGGCTTATAAGATGACACCGTATGAACACAGACACCCAAACGAACAGCGACCGACAGGCTGAACTATTACGCGTTCTGGAGCGACAACTCTCCGGCGTAGGCGACTCTGGCGGGAGCGCGATGGCGAGCGATGCTTGCCTGAGTCGTTTCCATTTCCAGCGCGTGTTCCGCGAAATGGTAGGCGAGCCCCCCGGCGAAGTTCGCCGGAGGCTACATCTGGAACGTGCCGCGCACGATCTGCGAAGCACGACCAAAGCAATCACGGTCGTTGCGTTGGAGGCGGGCTACCGATCCCTCGAAGGGTTCGGACGCGCTTTCAAAACGATGTTTCGCGTTTCGCCACGGGAGTATCGCAAACTTGCCGCTCGCGTGGCACCGCTGCCACTGCTCGCCCCGTCCGGTGTTCATTATAACTCCGCCGCGCAGGAGATCATCTCGCTACGCGGCACCGTCCCGCCTCAAAGGAATACGACCATGAACCTGACCGAACGATTCTTAGACAGCGACTATCGCATGAAACAAAGCATGTTGCAGATGGCGCGACTGCTTTCCGACGCACAACTCGACGCCCCGCTGGCGTTCCGGCATAGTTTGATGCCGTTTGTCGAACCGGAGAAAACGCTCCGCGAGACGCTCGACCGCATGATAACCGACGTATGGGTCCTTACGCTCCTCGACGAAATCAAATGGGAATCGCCGGACCCGCGTTATCGAGCAATTACCGGTAAATCGGTGGAGGAGATGATCACCCGTCTCGACGGCTACCACACCGACTTTTCCGGGTTCGTTCGCAAGGTGGAGGCGGACGGTTCGTGGGAAACGAAATGGGTAGACCGGGCGTGTGAACCAGAGGAAACGTTCACCTACGGCGCGGTGATTGAGGGTGTTCTTACCTGGGGGATTCCGCAACGTATCAAGGCGCAACAACTCCTCGGGCAACTCGGCTTGAATGTCGGGTTACCGTTGCCCTGATCGAGATTTTTGAGGCGGCGTAGTAATAGCCTTGCTACGCCGCTTTCTGCCTGAACCCGATACTTGAATATATCAATCCCGTTTGTTTTGCACGAGGCGAGTCGAAGATAACACCGCCGAACGTTGCGCACCGCCTTCGTCAGTGGTCTGCTTGACGGGTAACCCTTCTGCGTTTAACCAGGTTTCCGTCTTCACGACTAGATTGTTGCCGCTCCGCATCTGATAATGCTGGCATGAAAGTCGTTGACCGGGTGTGACTTCTATCGACTCGTCCGGGTAACGCGTGAGACGCACCGACTGACGTGCAGGCTTCCAGTCGGACCTCCCGAGTAGGAACGTTTCGACACGCCTGGTTTCGCCCACTTTCATCTGGAACCGTCGAAACAGGAAATAGTCCGTTATGGAAATCGGGGAACGGATCACAGAATCACGGGAGAATTTGCTACTGGTCGTGTTTATCGCTTGCGTGTCGCGTGTCGCCGTCCCGTTTAAGCGGTTCTTTTCTAGATTGTATTTCTCGATGGTGGGTAGCAGAACCACGGGGCGGGAGATCACCTGCCGTGGCGTGAAGTCGAGGTTCCACTCGCCCGTTTGGACGACGTGATACCTTCCGAATCCCTGCTGCCGTCGCACTACCATCAGACGATAACAGCTGCTATCTCTCGTGATGCGGAACTCATCGCGCCCGTCCCCATATTTTTCATAAAACAGATCGTAGTTACCCTCAGCAATGACCTGACCGGGTATGTCTATCGTCACTTTCTGGCTGGGGTCTGGAGAGCGGGCGCGAACGTCCTGCTGCGCTTCCGTAAGCAGGCGGTTCAGCGCGGCTTTATCGAAGTAGTTCCCGCGAGCGAAGACGGCCTCTATCTGCGCAGCGTTTCGTATATCGTCGAGCGGATTTTTGCGGATCAATAGAAGCGATGCCGTCTTTCCTTGCTCAATAGTCCCCAGGCGGGAGGCGACACCGAAGAATTGAGCAGGCGTCAGTGTGGCGGCGCGTAGTATCTCTGCCGGTCGTAACCCTGCGTCTTGCCAGAGTTGCATTTCTTTATGAACGGCGAATCCCGCCAGAATCCCTGGATTCCCGAGATCCGTACCGATTAGTAGAGGGATGCCGGATTGTTGCAGCTCGACCACCGTTTGTTGCAGATAAGGGAACGACGATGCGAGGGAGCGACCATACGCGGCATATTGAGGGGGGATTTGATCCCATCCCATCCTGTCGTCGGGGAGGGCATAAAGACCCCACAACGACTTAGTGCCCTCGTCCAGTATTCGTGCTTGCCCCGCATGTAATACCAGCGTCGGGCATTGGGCGGCTCCCGCTTTTGCCAGTGTACGCAGACGCTCTCGCAATTTGATTTTATCCACGGTGGGATATTGGGTCCAGATCCCACCATCGAAGTCGCCTGAAATCGCCTGAAAGGAAGGAAGGAAACTAGAGAGCAGGGAGTTGAAGCGACTCAAGTGTTCCACCCCTTGCTGTCCGGCGGAGATCGCCTGCTCCAATGTCATCGAGTCGGGAACGTGTCCGACCACTTTGATTCTTTGTTTTTTCGCCTCGGCACAGATCGCGCGGTGGACTTCCGGCTTGAGCAGCGAGTACACTTTGATCTGGTCAACCCCCGCGGCTTTCATCTCCCGGACCGCCGCACGTCCTTCTTCTGGGGTGGCACATTTTTTTGACCAGGAGTGATACGGTGGGTCCCCATCAAGGATAGTCCCGACGCAGATCATTTCCAAGCCGAGGAATTTGCCCTCACGTGCCTGTTTGCGCTCCGCGATACGTTCCTCAGTATCGCCGCCCATGTCGCGGATAAAAACTATCCCGTTGGCGACGAGCATTTTCGTCTCTCGCTCGGGATTATTGAGATGTACGTGGCTGTCGAACAGACCGGGCATCAGAAACAACCCCTTTCCGTGAATCATTATCGCACCGGATGGTGCTTTGACTTTGCTCGACGAGCCGAGACTCTTGATGCGGTTTCCCGACAGTATCACTGTCTGGTCCGGGAGTGCCCGTCCGAGTTTGACATCGATGACTGTCACATTCGAAATGGCTATCGTTTTATTCGAATCTATCCGCGCGTCCGCACGGGAAAGAATTGCCAGACAGAGAAGGAACATCATCGCATAGCCAAGCACCACTTTCACATGGCATGCAAGCGTGTTGGTAGAAAAATTCATCTGGGGTTTCTTTTGGGTGGTCATAATGGTATCTCCGGCGCGAATAGTGTCATGAACCGAGGCAATTATTGTCAGGGAATGTGTGGCGGCTTGAACGGCTAGCCATCCGTCACGCCCGAAAAAACTTTGTAAGGCAAAAATTGCTTTACGACCAAACTACAGCGACGGAACGATGGCGATTGTTAGGAAGTCCCTTCTCTCCAGGGACTCATGGCATGTAGTGGCCACTCGCCTACGGTCTTTTGTACCTCGCGCAACCAAGTCATCTCGCCCTCGACCCGCATCAGGCTATGTCGCACGCCGAGGAGTACCCAGGGGTGTAACGGATCAAGGCTGCCCCCGGCGATAGTGTGCCTCATACTCACACACAGTGCCTCTAACCGTGTAATTCGCTCGGAAACCAGTTCTAAACGCTCGTGTGACGGCAGAATGTCTATGAAAGCAAGAGCCATGTCGAAAGACCGGCTCTCCGCTGTGCTGGTGCGGCAGGTTTCACGAATCATATCGGGAAGCATGATTTTGCCCGCCTCAGTTATCCGATAAACGGTGCGAGCAGGTCGATTTTTCATTTGCTTCACGGCGACTTCTGTTATCAACTCTTCGGACTGGAGTTTGCCGAGTGCGTGATAAATCGAACTATACGGAATGTTCGCCCAGCGATCCAATCCCCAGAGTGTTGCGATCTCTTTAATCTCGTAACCGTGACGATCTTTTTCAAATACGGTAGCCAGTACGAAAAGTCTAACGGACATAGGGGACACCAAAATTATTACAATTGTAATATAACATGGGCTGAAATTTAATGCAATACCGCGAACTGTTGACACCGATTTCATTGTCTTGCCCACAGGATTGTCTATGCGTCCATGCGGCGGGAACATGCGACGCTTTTTGTCCGTATAGTAATGGTTTTTTTTGCCGATAATGGAACATGTGTCCGCCTGGTATCGTCTGAAAGGCGGTCGGATTTCGTAGTCGGATTCGTGGAGGTATTCTCATGTCGGACAAGGTAGAGCATTTCAAGGAAGCTGCGGCAAGCACCGCCAGCGCGACGATTCATCAACTGCAGGATGTCGCTCACGGAACAGTGCACACCATCCAGGATGTTGCTGTTGGAACGAAACGTGAGTTCAGTACGCTCTGGCAAAACGCCGACGAGCGTGAGGAATTGATACGCACGGCGGCATACTGCGGTGGCATCCTGGTCGGGGTGTGTATACTGGTCGCGTTGACGGGCTGGATGCCTCTCTGGCTTCGGTTGCTGGTGGTTGTTTCAACCCTTGGCGGCTTGGGCTGGTGGATGATGAAGAAAATCAGCGACAGCGATTAACCCCGCTGGCGATAATCTCTTCTCACGGCAATAGGCGAGTATTCCCGGCAATGCGTCAATCGCAACCGGTAGTTTCGGGCGTTCGTGTAAAAGCACGATGTCGCCGAGGACGAGCCTTGCCGCGAGTTTCGCCGTCAGTGTCGCGGCGTCTATCGGGTCATAATCTCGCGGGTCGAGCGACCACGCAACAATGATGAACCCGAGCCGTTGCGCCGTCCGGGCAAGCGTCCTTGTTTTGAACCCATAGGGCGGACGAAGCAAAATCGGGCGCGTCAACATTTGCCCTGCCGCCCCCTCGATGCGCTTCACCGCTTCCCCTAAATCGTGCTCGATCTCCTTTTCGGTTTGCAACACCATCGTGCGGTGATGCAAACCGTGAACCCCGACCGTGTGTCCTTCCTGTACCATCCGCCGAACCAGTTGCGGGTACCGGGTCGCCCGCTCGCCAACCACAAAGAACGTCGCACGGGCGTTCTCGGCAGCGAGTGCATCCAGAATACGCGGCGTCGTATCGGGGTGCGGTCCGTCATCGAATGTCAGATAGATGGCGTTGCCGCGCGATTCCGGCAAGCGCGCTATTTGCGGGCATCCCGCGAATGTCGTACGCGGATTGAAGGTGTGCGCGAAATACAGTGACAATCCGGCTGTCACCGCGACGCCCCCGGCGACAGCGAGGGGTACCATTACCGATACCGGATAGATTGCGGCGAGTGCGGCGAGCGAAACGCCCGCCACGGTGCCGACCTGCGCCGTGCGAACCGCGATAATTCGCGCGACCGGATTCGGCTCTACCGATTCGCCCCATGCGTTTATGGGGTGGCTACCGTTGTCCGGGCGGTTATCCAGTCGCCGATAATCGTCAGTGCTTCCGGGGCGAACGATTCCGTGATGGTCGCGTATTCCATCGGCGATCCGGTCTTCGCGTGCTGGAACAGATGGTTGAGTCCCGGTAATTCCTGCACCGTCACGTCCTTGTTGTTCCCCTTCTTCAGGGCGGCTTCGAGCGGACCCAGGTTCTGTTTCGGCAGAACCTGTAGGTCGAGCGAGCCATTCAGGGCGAGTACGGGACATGAAACCGATTGTAGCACAGGCGTGGGGTCGGACAGTATGAAATACGTGAACCACGGCTCGCACCACGGTAAGAAACCGTTTTCTAACTGTTGTGTCACGGCGTCACGCTGGGCGACCGGCACCGGCATGACTTCCTTCGCAATGAAGGCTTTGACCTGCTTCTTCGCCTCTGCCGGGTCTTTCTCTGTTTCCAGAATCGCGATCACCGCCTTCGAAAAACGCTGGTTCTCGGCGAGTGCTGCTTCAGGCGCGCCCATGGCTTTGACAATCGCTTTCTGCTGTTCAAGGACGACCTCTTTGCCGGGAACGCCGGTACCCGCCAGAATCACGATAAAGGCGACATCGGGGTTGTTCGCCGCAACCATCGGCGCGATCAGACCCCCTTCGCTGTGTCCGATCAACCCGATCTGCTTCGGATTCACCTCGCTACGTCCTTTCAGGAACGCCACCCCGGCGCGGGTATCCTCGGCGAAGTCGGCACTGGTCGCTTTGGCGAGATCGCCGATAGACTTACCAACCCCCCGGTCGTCCACACGAAGCGAGGCGATTCCCCGCCGCGCCAGATAATCGGCGATCACGGCGAACGGTTTATGTTCCATGATCGTCTCGTCCCGATCCTGTGGTCCTGACCCGGTGATAAACAAAACGACCGGAAACGGTCCCGCTCCCGTCGGCACACTCAGAGTCCCGGCAATAGTGACTTTCTCCGCCTTCGGGTTTGTGTAGGATACCTCTTCCGTGCGGTAGGGGAAGGGCGGCTTGGGAGTCTGCGGTCGAACGACGACGGTTTTCTTTGTCGTCCGTGTCAGAGTGAGCGGAAGGCTTTGTCCGCCTTGCGTGAAGGTACCCGTGATCGTTTTCCCGTCCGCGCTTCGTGTCCCGGTGAATGTTGCGCCCAGGTTTTTCAGACGAAAGATGATCGCGTTGCCTTTTACCACCGTTTCACTGACCGGAATACCATTTCCCCCTTGCTCTGGAACATCCATTGTCGCGGTCGGTTTATCGGCGGTCCCACGGACATGAAAAACAATCGTCAGCGAGGCGGTCGGAGAGATGACGAGTTTGCCGCTATAGGTTCCGGCAAGCGCGGCTTTCGCGGCAGGCTTTGTGGGCGATACTTTTTGTGCGTGAGCGGGAATCACGGATAGCGAAACGGCGCACAGGGCGAGAGTGCAACTGGTAAGGCGAAGCAAGGGACGCATGATTTTGAAAACTCCTGATGATTGGGACAAATGGGGGAGGGGCTGGGTTGCGCTTCACGAACGCCGTCGAATCCGAGTCCACATCATGCGCGAGATGATCGGTCCGCAAAGCCGCGCCGGTTCGAAAACTTCCGCGATTCCTGACCCGGTATACTCGGTCTCCTCGGAATCCTTCTCGACTGTAAGTTTGAATTGGCTCACCCCCCGCTCGTAGAACGGTGACTCCGAAAGGAAAGAGTCAAAAAGTGGCACCTGCAATGAGTTCGAGAAACAGACTCCATCAGCCCGCGTCGTTTCGCTCTCCAGATCGATCCCGTGCATGCTCGGCAGTCCGTACCGCCCCGAACGCTCACCCCATGCGTAACTGTTCCCGCCCCAGGCAGATGCTGTTCGGTAAACAGTCCGACCCTGACTGTCGAGTAAAAGAAAGAACGCTCCTTGATTGTGGGGCACCTCGCCTGTAGATGGCGCAACGTGATTCCAATAAAAAACGGTGTGCAACGGCACCCCGTCCTTATTCACGAGGCGACCACGTCCCCACAGCCACGACCGCGTTTGCGACCAGGGTAACGTGCCGAAATTATGATCGTGATAGCCGATCCCGGAGAAGTCGACCCATTCACCGCTTCCCAGACGCACAGACCCCTCGACTTTGCAAGCCGGTGCGACACAGACCCAGTTGTGGTGCTCGTCGCCCTCGATCTCGCTCAATTCGGCCGGCGAGCGCGACTCGAACATCAGCCGCGCCTGGATGGTTCCGAACCATAGACCCGACTCATTCACCTCAATCTGCCAGCGGTGTTTTGGCTTCGACTTACTGCTCGGTGCCCAGTTGTTAAATCCTGACGTGCCGATAACGAGCCCGAACGGTGCCCACCGGTTCGGTTGCCGGTTCAGGTCACTCTCCGAGTAGACGTTATACGCATATCCCTTTTCCACATACCCTCGCGCGGTTTTCTCGTGCAGAGAGACGAACACGCCGCACCAATCTTTCGGGAGGGGATTCTTGCCGTCCACGACCGCCTTATAATACGGCGACATGGGCGTACCGAGGAAGAAGATCACCACCAGAACATACCGCTCGTCGTCCGAGATCGCGTCGAAGTACCACCATTCGTAGCCGTTCGGCTCGTTCGGGTCGATATGTAAGCCGTCGTGTTCGGGACCAAAAAGTATGCGCATAGATTATCTGAGACTCATTCAACCGGATCGGACGGGCACCATCCGCGCCCACCGATTCCGCTCCACACCCTGGTTTTTTCACCAGTAACTTATCAAAGCGATGGCGTCGAACAGCAGATGGGCAATGATCACCGGCAGAATGCGCCGCTGACGGGTAAAAAAGAAACCGAAACAGAGAAACATCACTGCCAACCCGACGGCGGCGGAGATTCCCTGATACAGATGGTACGCGCCCTGCAAAACGGCACTAAGGACGGCGGCGAACGCGGGCGAGTGGCGGGAACCGTTCTCCCACTCGGTTTGCGTGAACGCACGCGCGACGACCTCCTCGTGTACCGGGTTGACTACCATCGCGGTCACACGAAGTACCGCCAGGAACGCTATAGACAGGGTGCCGCTCTGCCGGAAACTCTCTCCTGACAGCCACCCCATGTTTTGTGTGTCCGTTGGAAACACCACGCGCCCCCCGGAAAGGAAGTACGTCGCGAGAACGCCGACCACATCTACCGCAATCGCGGCGACGTAGGCAACCCCGGCAAGCAACACGCCGGCTAACAAGTCACTCCACCGGAAACGCACGAACCCTAACGAACCGAGCGATTGCCCACGCCGCGCCAACACGCAATACAGCAACGACAAGGAAGCCACGGCGACGACTATCTTTTGGAGGTATCGTTCCGGGGAGGCTTGGGCGACCATTGCGGTCAACTCCGGAGTAGGATGGTAGCCCCGAAACAAAAAAGAGAGCGAAATAAAAAGACTGCCCCCGAACGATAGCAGGTAGATGGAAAACCACTCGATCCAGCGAATTCTAGCCTCGGAGGAGTTTTGCAAGACCGCCGGGGGCGGGGGAGTTTCTGACGCGGGGACTGACATGGAAATTAGGTACACTGTACCTGACATGCCCGCCGATTTCGAGTCCCTTCTGCTTTTTGCCCGAACGAACGTCACAGCACTACTGGTATATCAGATTTTCGTGAGCGTTTTTGTCGTCTACTCGCTGGTAAACGCGGTCGCGGACTGGTTCTCCTTTCGGCGTCCGGCTAGTAATGCTGGGAGCCTCCCAGCATTACCTTCCCTCTCTGTCCTGATCCCCGCGCGGAATGAGGAAGCGGTAATCGCGGCGTGTGTCCGATCCCTTCTCGCGCAGGAGTACGCCGGTCGTCTGGAGATTCTCGTGCTGGATGACCGGTCCGACGACGGCACGGCGCGCATCGTGTCGGAGATCGCAGCGACGGATGGGTGCGTTCGGTTGCTCTCCGGCGGGGAACTATCGCCGGGCTGGAAGGGCAAGCCGAACGCGATGCGGCAACTGGCGCTGGCGGCGACGGGCGAAGTGCTGTTGCTTACCGACGCCGACTGCGTATTTTACCCAGGGGCACTCGCGGGCGCGGTGCGGCACCGCGAAACGGTCGGGGCAGACGTTTTATCGCTGATGCCATATCTCCAATGCGGTTCGTTCTGGGAGGATGTGGTCATACCGTTGCAGTATATGCTGGTTTTCGCCACGCTCCCCGTGCGCAACGTGTATGCTTCCGCGAACCCGGCGTTCGCGGCGGCGAACGGGGCGTTTATCCTGCTTCCGGCGAAAACGTACTCCGAACTCGGCGGGCATGAACCGGTCAAAGCGGAGATGGCGGAGGATATTCGCTTCGCACAGAATGTCAAGCGGCAGGGGCGCAAGCTGGTCTACGGGGACGGCTCGACGACTTACGGCGTGCGCATGTACGACGGGTTACGCGACGTATGGAACGGGTTCAGCAAGAACGTTTTCTCGGCGATGGGGAATTCGGTCGTCGTTGTCGCGATATGGAGCCTTTTTCTGCTGATCACGCAGGTTTTCCCGTGGGGATTCGTCGCGGTGGCACTCGCGAACGGCGACCGGACCATAGCGGGTTTCTATCTTCCCCTCGCGCACATCGCCATCGCGCTCGGAATCCGCCTCGCCCTGACGTTCCGGTTCCGGCAAGCGTTGTGGGCGGTTCTGACGCATCCGGTCGGCTGGCTGATCGTGATCGCCATCGCATGGAACTCGACATATCTGGCGTTGAGCGGCAAAGGTCACGCCTGGAAGGGGCGCACCTACACGCAGGAAACCGTAAAGTGAAATTGATTCGCCGCCAGCAGAGAGGGTTTTAATGCCCCGCTTTTTTCTTGCTGAGGCGACTCACGAAAGAGGAAAAATCGGGTTCTTCCGCACTTTCGGTGAAAACAGCACGAAAAGGCACGCGCAAAATAGTTGCAATAACATTCTTCCTTTGCATTTTTGAAATATAGTGGGGAAAAGTGAATCTGAAGTGAACAGATAGACACTAACTAAGGGAAATACGTCAGGGAGAGGAAGGAAAAGGCATTATGAGTATCATCGGAGGATTTCCAGGAATTAATGGACTTGTGGAGACAGCCGACGCCGTGGTCGTCGCAACAATTTTGCGGCACATTCCGTCTCAGCAGTGGCATTTCAACCTCGCAGCGAGGTTCTACGAGTGTTATATCAGTCAGACCATGAAAGGCGATCTTCAACCACACTCTAAGGT
>JACMIS010000432.1 GCA_014381035.1 Armatimonadota bacterium | reverse complement strand
CACCCTTGACCGCCGGACCAACCGCCCCCGATTCCGGGGAGGGCGGAAATGGGGCGGTAGGTCCCGCGGTCAACCGTGACGCACCCACATCGCTTCCTGATTACCCCGAATAGGGGGCGGGGGGGCGATCAGGGTTCCCTGCCGTCGCCGGACTACTCGCTGCTAACTCGCCGCTGGCGGCGGCAAGCTTCGCCCCGCAACTACCGCAGAAACGCTGGTTCGCGGGCGAGGTCGCGCCGCACTGTATGCAGGTGAGAGTGTCGGGAGCGTCCGCCATGGGGTCCTACGAATCACCTTTCGCGTCGGGTTTCGTTTCGTCTTCCATATCGGTGTTTTCCGTCTCGGTTTCGTCGGGCAGGTCGTCCGGCTCGTCTATCGGCTCTACTTCCTTGTCGGCGGTGTCGAAAAACGAAACATCGTCCGGGTCTTCGTCATCAATGTCGAGGGCGTCCAACTCCTCGTCGGTCAGTTCGTCGCCGTCCTCGTCTTCGTCCAATTCCTCGTCGGACTCATCGAAGCCCGCGTCGGTGATTGTCGCTCCCGCATATACCCCGTCATCCGTAGGCATCGGCGGCAACGCGCCTTTTGGTTGCGTCGTAGACCAGAACGTTTCCAGTTTATATCGTTCCCGCGCTTCCTCACTCAGGACGTGTAGAATGACGTCGCCGAAATCCATCAGCACCCATTCTCCGATTCCCTGGCCGGCGACGCGCGGTGGCGCGATATTCTCGTCATCAATGCGCTCCAGCACGGCATTCGTGATGGCGCGGACGTGTGTATCCGAGTTGCCCGCGCAAACCAGCACAAAATCGAACAAAAGCACTTTATCGGTCAGGTCCATCAGAACCGGGTCAAGGGCGAGACGCTCTTCTACCGTTTCCATCACTATTTTCGCCTTCTCACTGGAAGGGATATTTTTTTTCGCCAAAGTTTCGCTTCTCCGCTTTAATTCAAGACCGCGCTGCTTGATACAGGCATCAGTCACCATCTGAAGCGCGATATCGCGCTTCTAAAAATACAGGTGTAGTTGCCGAGGCATTCATGCCCCGGCAAATCGCATAAGAGCCGGGTTTATCCGGCTCCCGGCATCCGATCATTCGCACGGCAACACGATGCTTCCGCATCGCCAGCCCGCTTTAGCGGGCTTCGATCAGATCGCCGGGGCATGAATGCCCCGGTTAACGCTACCATCACCCGTTTGGTACAGTCCATGCGCCGCGATATATCGTTCCACGTCCGGCGGCAACAGATAGTGTACCGAGCGTCCCGTCCCCAGGCGGGACCGGATGTCGGTAGACGAAATATCAATGTTTGTCATCGGAAAGAACGAAATCCGTTCCTGCCATGCCCCCGGTAAATGCGAAAGACCTTCCCGCGCTTGCTGGATCGTTGTTCCCGCCCGCGTCGCTACCGCGAAGCGTGTGAGGCGCAACACTTCCTCCGGTTCGCGCCAGCGCGGCAAGTCCGCTATCGCGTCGGTGCCGGTCAGGAACCACAGTTCGGCGGACGGGTTCTCCGCACGCAAATTACGCAGTGTTTCCACCGTGTAACTCGTGCCTTCCCGAATACATTCTATCGCCGAATACGAAAACGCGTCATTGCCATCGGTCGCCAGCCGTACCATTTCCAAACGGTGCTCCGGCGGCGTGACGACGCGTCCGGTCTTGAACGGCGACACCCATGTCGGAATGAATAGTACCCGATCCAGCGCGAACCCTTCCCGTGCTTCCTCCGCGAGGCGCAGATGCCCGAGATGGATGGGGTCGAACGATCCGCCGAAAACTCCCAATCGCATCGCTCCCTCAGTTCCCCTTGCCGCGCACGTCGCCGAACGCGTGCTCGTAGCCGGTCTGGGCGTAGCGTAGAATGTCGTTGAAGTGGATCACGTCCGCCCGCACCAGCACTTCGTACTGCCCGACGATGCGCCCGTTATCGCCGTGAAGCGCGGGGTTATCAGTCGCGATACTCACCGGAACGCCCGCACTCTCGCATCGCTCGAACACCGGCGCGAGTTCCGACAGGTCTCGCACCGTGTTCGTGCGTAGATACGTCGTCGGACAGATTTCGAGGCAGATACCGCGCTCGGCAAGTTCCGGCAGATGATGCGAATGATTCAGCGCGATCTGAATCCCGTGTCCGATGCGGTCGAGGTGAGGGAACAGTTCCGGGTGTACGTCGTCTGGGTCCGACTCCGCCATATGCGCCGTGGTTTTTAGCCCGAGCGACTTCGCCTCCGCGAACAGTTCGCGCCATTCGTCCCATGACGGTCCGCCCGCCTGGTACGGTCCGGCGAGGTCCACGGCGGCGACTTCGGGCATTTCTGCGGCGAGACGGACGATGGCGCGGTTCATCGCCACCGAGAAGCCCCGGTCCATGCACAGCATATACGCCGACGCGATGGGAAACTCGGTCGCGCGTCCGGCGCGGATTACCTGCGCGGCGACTTCCGGCATCAGCGCGAGCCGTTCGGCGGGTGGCAGGTTTCCCGGCGTGCGCTTGTATGGGTTGAAGCGGATCTCTAAATAGTCGATGCTCTCGAACACCGCCGCGCCGCGGACGGCACGCGTGGCGAAGTACGGCACGTCTTCGGCTTGCAACGATTCGACCAGATGATGCACGGTCAGGTAGTCGGCGAGATCGGCGAACGGTCGGGAAAACTCCCGCGCGAACCCGTCGTACCCGCCGAACCGCTCGCGCAGGCGACAGGCGACATCCGTATCGCGCCCGTGCTTCTCGATATAGCCCCACAGGATACGCGGGTGGGTCGCGCCGCCGAGGTGCCGGTGCAGATCGGGAAAATTCATATTTCCTGTTGTACCGCAAAACCGCGCGACATATCGCGCCCCGCTCAGGAAACCGAGGTCGCGGTCAACTGCTTGCCGGAAAGACGCATCATCAACAGATCGAAGGCGTCGCGGCGCAGAATGTCATAGTAATCGACGGTGCTTTGCGCCGCCGTGTAGTGCATTGCCTGAACGGGTCCCTCATCGCCTACCGCGCCCCAGGTGATTTCGGCTCCGTTCTCGTGCGCGAAGTGCCGGTATCGCTCCGTGCTGTGCTCCGAAAAGCCGTTCTGTTTCAAAGCGTCCGCTAACAGTCGGTACGTAATGTCTCTATATGCTTTCATCGTTGTGCTCCTGAACCCGATTGTTTTCGAGGTTTGCATCGTGCGAACCGCCGCCTCGTCCACCGATTGCGTCGTCGGCAATAAGAACGTTTTCGATCTGTTGTCGGTTGCCGCTTGAAAGTGTATCCAAAAAGCCTGTTGCTTTATCGCGTCATAGACGACGAGAATAAGCGGCGTGTACTCGCGCCTCCACGCACCAATGTCGCTGGCATCGAGGCGCACCGATAAAAAACGACCGTTCTCCCGGTAGTCGGGTTTATCAGTGGCTTT
>JACMIS010000431.1 GCA_014381035.1 Armatimonadota bacterium | reverse complement strand
TGGGCAACCTGTTCCGCTCAAAATCGGACGTAAAAAACAAGACCGAACTGCTCGTCTTCCTCACACCGCGCATCGTCCGCGACGCCACCGAGGCACGAAAACTGCGCGACGACACCGAGCAAAAAATAAACAAAAAGACTCGCGAACGCGTCGACGCAACGCTTACACCGAATCCTGCGAAACCGGTCCTGCCTGAATTGGAGAAAAAGTCGCCGTAACCAATGGCGCACCGTGCGGGGCGGGAAAGCAAAAACTTTCTCACCCCGTTCTATTTCTTCTTTGTTGTGTCTCGGTATAAAAATCACCTATACAAAGTGTGCCGGGCGGTACAGAACTCTTTGACCGCTGATTCTTACCATACATTCCACCACGGCTTCTTCCCCGTCGACTCCGTAAATACGAATGGAGGCGCATTCTTGATCTCTGGGGCGAGATGTAACGATACCTGTACCCTCCCTAAAATGGAACGCAGACGCGAGAGCGGATGATCGGGAAAATCTACGTCATATCGTATGTCTTCGGATAAATTCCGCATCAATGGCGCATTGACTGCTGGATCATACGGGTCTTGCATCCACCCTTGCATCTTGCCACCGCTGAATTCAATTTCCCCCGCTTCTAACATTTTATCCAGAACAACAGCATCCCGTATGCCTGTCACACCTTCCTCCGCACACTGCACTTTCACAACATAGCTGAGATCGCGGAACGGTAAAGTCAGAGAGCCAATGAAGGTCATCCCCGTTGGTAGTTGTGGAGACTAAAAAAAGGTTCGCACGGCAACGCACCCATCCATTTGAGGTGTCTCGACTTCGATCATTCCCAGCCCCGCAGCAATGGCAGAATTACGGTAGCGGTTACGAACATCTACGATGGAATGGATGTCTGCCCCGATATCGGGTGGCTTGGCAAAATGAAATAAGGCGACGCCATCACCACCATCGGTCAGCCAAACACGTGCCCCATCTTTCTCACCCTGCAGAGATAAGCCAGTGTCATCGAAAGTAATGAAGTCGTAAGAGTTCATAGGAGTTTTCCGTTACGCACATTGCATTGTGAAGATAGTAGGCGTTTAGCGGGTTAGCAGAATAAATCCTGCCTGTGCTCTTGAAAAACGTCGTACATCACTATCCGTCAACATGAGGACATGATTACTTCAGTGAGTAACGCGGTCGTCTCCCACGCAGGCGCGGCTACACTCTGGCATCGCAGTAGTTTCGCGATAAATCGGCGAAAATCTGCTACCCTATTCCATGTCCGATTTTGAAACCGTAGACAGTGTGCTGACGCACCTGGAATGCAGCAAGACGGGGGAGCACTACGACGCCGACGCCGTCCAGAACCTGAGCCGCGTCGGGGCACCGCTCCTCGCCCGCTACGATCTCGAACGGCTTCGCGACCGCTTCACGCCCGAAACGCTGAAGCGCGACACGACGGATAACCTGTGGCGATATGCCCCGGTGCTACCCGTGCGGAACCGCCGATTCATCGCGAGTCTCGGCGAGGGCTGGACGCCACTCCTGCACACCGAGCGTCTCGGCGACGCGCTCGGCTTGTCCCATTTGTATGTCAAGGACGAGGGCGTCAACCCGACTGCCTCGTTCAAGGCGCGGGGTATGGCGGTCGCCGTCGCGCGGGCGCGGGAGTTGGGGATCACCGAGTTCGCAGTCGGAACGGCGGGGAACGCCGGGAGTGCGCTGTCCGCCTACGCGGTGTTTTCGGGCGCGATAGCTCACGTCGCGATGCCGCGCGACACCCCGACTGCGATCATCGCGGAGTGTCAGGGGTATGGCGTGGATCTGACACTGGTCGACGGGCTGATCACGGACGCCAACGCACACGTTCAAAAAGGCGTTCGCGACCATGGCTGGTTCGACACGGCGACCCTGCGTGAGCCGTATCGGATCGAGGGCAAGAAGACGATGGGCTACGAACTGTTCGAACAGTTCAGCGGCATCCTGCCGTTCGGCGGAACGCTCCCGGGCGTGATCGTCTACCCGACCGGCGGCGGCACGGGACTCATCGGGATGTGGAAGGCTTTCGCCGAACTGGAGGCAATCGGCTTCCTTGGCAAGAAGCGCCCGCGCATGGTCGCGGTGCAGGCGACTGGCTGTGCCCCCATGGTACGCGCCTTCGAGGAGGGCAAGGAGCATGCGACGCGCTGGGAGGATGCCCATAC
>JACMIS010000430.1 GCA_014381035.1 Armatimonadota bacterium | reverse complement strand
CTTTGGGTGGCAGCTTCTTCCAGGTGAGCGAATAGGGACCCGGTTTATCCTGACCGGCGAATAGATCAGTCGCCGTCGGCAGTGAAGCGATATTGGTCGGAGCAGTCGTATCCTGCGCCCGCGCTGGTAGCGAGGCGAACGAGACCGTCATCGCGCCCGCGAAAACAAGGGGCAACGCGGATAGAAAATGTTTATATCGGTGCTTCATGGCTCTGGTCATACGATTGACAAACGGAAAAATGCGTCTGTCTCTTCCAATTATACGACAAAAAATAGCGCAGGAAGTTTCCACGCCATAAAATTTATTTTCGCACTCCACCGACACACCTTCCGAGATTTTATTTGGCGTGCTTGAGTGTTCCCGATA
The DNA here is from genome assembly GCA_014381035.1 of Armatimonadota bacterium. Next base: position 6,009 of record JACMIS010000430.1, on the reverse strand, counting down.
TACTCAAGAGCATGGCATGTCGCGGATTTACTCTTATCGAACTGCTCGTCGTGATAGCGATCATCGCCCTGCTCGCCGCGATACTTTTCCCGGTTTTCGCGCAGGCGCGAGAAAAGGGACGGCAAGCCGCCTGTCAGAGTAATCTGCGTCAGGTGGGAGTCGCGATCCGAATGTACGCGCAGGACGCCGACGAGACGTATGTGCCGAAATACAACTGCATCACTCACGACCCTATCTACAAAGACCATTGCATTTCGCCCGCGTTGCAACCCGATGGCACATTGGACCCGCCGCTTCCGCAGTGGCTCCCCGCCTCGAACGAACCTTCCGGCACACCGTATCTTCTCGAACCGTACCTCAAAAGCGACGGGGTGCGCCTTTGCCCCTCGCGCAAAGTGCGCCCGCCGCTTCCCGGAGAAACCAAGGACGCCGAAGGGCGGTATGTTCTCAACGCCTGGGACTCCTACTTCGGCAAGAATCTGGGTTTGAACGAAACGTCGCCGCAAGCACGCCCCGACGCCGACGTTCCCGCGCCCGCGAGCACCCTGATCGTCTGGGAGCACAATAACAACGCGGGCGAGTGCCAGAACGGACAGGAAGGCGGCGACACCGAACGTCCGGCAGACATTGACGGGCACTGGAGCGATGATCACGCCGGAGGGTTCAACGCGCTCTATTGCGACGGGCATGTCAAGCGACTTTCGTTCCCGATGCTCCGCCGCCGTGACTTCACGATTCAGGCGGACTGATGCCGACGTTGCTTTCTGTCCTGCTTGTCCATTGGAATACCCGAGACGATCTACGCGAATCCCTCGAAGCACTGCGTGAGTATCCCTACTCGCGAGGGGCGCAGGAGGTGATCGTCGTGGATAACGCTTCCGAGGATGGCGCGGCAGAAATGGTGCGCGAATCCTTCCCCGAAGTGCGACTGATCGCCAATCCCGCCAACGAACTGTATGCCCACGGGGTAAACCAGTGCGCCGATGCCGCGACCGGGGATCTCCTGTTACTTCTCAACCCGGATGCACAGGTGCAAGCAGGGACACTGGATACGCTGAGCGCGTTCCTCGATTCGAAGCCGGACGCCGCCGCTGTCGCGCCAAAACTGATTCACGAAAACGGAGCGGTTCAGGCGTCCGTGCGGGGCTTTCCGTCGCCGGTCGCGCTTCTGGGTGAGTTTTTGCTACTTTCTCGCGTATGGAAGAGTAGCAAAACATGGGCGTCGTGGCGAATGCCGACGTTCGATTACAACGCGCCCGGCGAGGCACCGCAACCGATGGCGTCGTGCTTTTTGATCCGGCGTGAGGCGTGGCGAAAAGTCGGCGCGATGGACGAGCGTTTCCCGCTGTACTTCAACGATGCCGATTGGTGCTTGCGGGCATACACTGCGGGATACCGGATATACTACACCCCGGATACGGCGGCGAAACACGGCTATGGGGGCACGACGAGACGGGTCCGACGGGCGGCGGTGTGGGAGTCGCGGCGGGCGATGCTACGCTTTTTAGGGAAACAGTACGCGGATAAAACGCCGATGCCGTTGCTGTGGCTGTTGACGGTTTTAATCACGCTGGATGCCTGGGTACGTACCGGACGATGGGGACAATCTCTTGGAAAATGGGGCGGTGAAACCACGCCTGACAGTTTGCGTGTTGAGTTGGAACGCGAAAGACGATCTGTTTAACTGTCTGCAAAGTCTGCGGAAGGCATCGGCGCGTCCCGGCACGGTCGCGGTGGTCGTGCCGGATAACGATTCACGGGACGGCTCCCCGGAACTGGTCGAAGCGGATTTCCCCGAAGTCAAGCTCATCCGCACCGGCGCGAATCTTGGTTTTTCCGGCGGTAACAACGTCGTCCTGGAAAATTTCGATACGGAGTATATTCTGCTGCTCAATTCCGACGCGACCGTGGAACCCGGCGGACTCGACGCGCTCGTCGACTTCGCCGACACGTCCCCCGATGCGGGCATCATCGGCCCGAAAGTCATCAACCCGGACGGCTCGATCCAATACTCCTGCCGCCGCTGGCCCACGTTCGCCGCCGGCATGTTTCGCAATGTCTACCTCGGAAAACTGTTTCCCGGTAACCGCCCCGCGTCCGACTATCTGATGCAAGATTTCGACCATAACGGCGTGCGTGACGTGGACTGGCTTTCCGGCTGCGCGATGCTACTGCGCAAAGACCTCCTGAGCAAGATCGGTGTGCTGGACGACAAAACTTTCTTTATGTACTGCGAAGATATGGATATTTGTTTGCGAGCGCACGAGGCGCGGAGCCGCGTCGTATACTTTCCCGGCACCGTCGTGACACACGCCATCGGGAAATCGTCCGACCGCGCCGCCGACCGGATGATCTGGGAGCACTCGCGCTCCATGTGGAAGTTTTACCGGAAGCACCAACTATTTTTCGAGGAACGTGTCCCGAGGATTTTGAAGCCGTTCATCTACCCCGGGATTTTCCTGCGTGCCGTGGTGCGTATCGGTCGCCGCCGTTTGATCAACCCGTTACTCGGAGGGAACCCTCGCCCATGAGAGCCGCTGTCCGCGCCAACCGTACCCCCTATTCAGACGACCCGGCGGCGGAAACCGGCGGGCGATTCGCCAAACTCGGATTCTACCTTTTCCTCGGGGCACTCGCATTAGCCCCACTACTGGGAGGGACCCCGGTCGGACCGGACTACGCATTGGCGGCATGGGGAGGCGACAGCATGTCCGGGGTGGTTCGGGCACTGGTACTGGTCGCTGCCCTACTTACGACGACACTGGGCGCATCCTATCATCCGAAACTGACAATCGCGGGAATGATAGCACGCTACGGGATTTATGGGGCAACATTGTGGGTGGCTATGTCCGCGTTCGCTCATACCCGCTTTTTTACGTCGCCAGTATACGTCTTTGCTATGCTCCCCGAAGTATTAAACTGGATCGTCTTCGCCGTTGCATTCGCCCTCGCCGCACGATTCGTCGGGCAGGATAGGGCGAACATCCCCCGGATGGCGACCGCGTTGCTGGTCGGGGGCATTCTCTGTGCGGTGGTCGGCGTACTCTCGTATGGCACCATCCCCGGAGCGGAACGCGTATTGCACCGGGAATCCGCGACGTTCTTTTCACCGAACTTTGCCGCCGGATTCTGCGCGTTGACTATTCCGATTACCGTCGCGCTGTTTCTTGTCGCGGAAGGTTTGCTCTCTATCGTCATCGCCGGGGTGGGAACTGCGTTGCTTTTCTCGTTGCTGATGATCACCGGATCGCGGGCGGGGCTTGGTTTGACACTCGCCGGGCTAACCATCGCCTTGACTCTTTCTCTCGTCCGAAGGGTCCCATTGCCGTGGAAACGGGTCGGAATAATCATCCCCGTTCTGTTCGTGTCGGGGTTCGTTTTCAGTGCCCCGATGCTTGGTCGCGTCCAACAAACCGCGGGCAGCAAAGCACCCGTCGTGACCGCACCGATGAGCGGGGGGGCGGCATCCGGCGATCACTCGGGCGAGTTTCGCAAGGAAACATGGCGCGGAAGCCTCGCGATGGCGACCGAAAATCCCGTATTCGGGGCAGGACCCGGCACCTACCCTTACACCTACTCACGCTATGCCCGCGTCGGCTGGACGGGGCAGGCGCACTCCTCGTATTTGCAGATCGCCAGTGAATCCGGTTTTCCGGCGTTGGTAAGCCTGCTGATCGGTATCGGCGGCGCACTGAGCCTCGGTCTGCTACAGAACGGTGCGGGAAAAACAGCCTCTCCGATTCTGGCATCCGCTATCCTCGGCGGAATCGTTGCCGCACTCGGGCGAAGCGTCTTCGATTCGGAGTGGGTACTTCTCGCGTGTGGCGTCCCATTTTTCTTCGTGCTCGGCATGCTCGTCGGCGCAGGCGAAATCGTCTCGCACGAGTCGAAACAACAAACGGCTCTGGCGCGGGGGGGGGCTGCAGTCTTTCTGGCGTCGGCTCTGGTGCTGGCACTTTTTGTACGGGCGGGGCAAGCCGAACGGGATATGCTCGTTCTTGCATCGCGCACCAGCCCCGGCACTGTCGCGCCGCTGGCTAAGGAGGCGGCGGAGCGTGTGCATCCGTCTGACCCCCAGATTTACGCGCTTGCGGGGGATTACAGCACGGCGGCGTATCTGTCCCCGAGCGGAAAAAGGTTCTATCAACTCGCTCGCGGTTCCGAGCGGGAAGAAAATTGGGATAAAGCCGTAAATGAGTATAAACTCGCTGCCGAGGCAGATCCCAACAATCTACAAACGCGCAAAGCACTCGCGGAGGCACAGGAGAAAGCGGGCGATGGGGCGGGTGCGATCTTTACCTATCTTGATATGGTGAAGATCGCCGAGGGACCGGCGGGGAAGATTCGCGCCATTCCCGAGCTGGTGGATACGCTCCCCGCGTTTGCCTACACCGCACTCGGAGAGGATGCGTTGAAAAGTGGCGACGCGGACGAAGCCTACCAGCATTTCGTGACCGCCCGCAAAATCATCGAAGGGTATTCCCGAACCACACCGCAGTACCAGTTTACCGAAATCGCGACGCTGGGCGGAAATGCGCCCGCCCGCCGCGCCGAGATCCGCGCCCTGTTTACGGACCGCATTTTACCCGGAGGGAGAAACGCGCAACAAAAAACCGGGAAAAAAGTGGAGATCGCGTTCGATGCAAACAAGAACGAAACACTGGCGCGGCTGGATGCGTTCGTCACCGTGCCGGGGGCAACGTCGGCACCTCCGTAGCAGGAAGAACGGGGGGTGGTAGCGAAACGAAAGGAATGAATCCGTTTCGTTTGTCCCTGCTTCAAGTCGCCTACGATCCCGCCCCGGATGCGATGGCGAAAAAATATCGCACGATGGTTGGCGACGCTGCCAAAGCTGGTACCCGCATCGTCGTCCTTCCCGAGTTTTCTATCTCACCCTATTTCGCGCTGAAGCCGCTCGCCGATTGGCAAGAAAATGAGCCGCGTCCCGAAAGTATCCCCGGCGGGGATTCGTGCAAACTGTTCGCCGAACTCGCTCGCGAGAATAAAGTCTTCGTGGTCGGTTCGCTCTATGAACGGGGCGGGCTAGGATTCCGCAAGCAGAAAGGGGCGCGTTTTGATACCGCCGTTCTGTTCGACCCGGAGGGTAATCTGGGTGCGGCGTGCCGCAAGCAACATATTCCCGCCGACATCGGCTATTATGAGACCGAGTATTTCGGTCCGGGTAACTCCGATTATCCGGTTTTCGGGATGCCGGACGTGAACCTTGCCATGCCGACCTGTTACGACCAGTGGTTCCCGGAACTGGCACGCATCCTCGCACTGAAGGGAGCGGAACTGATTGTATATCCCACCGCTATCGGCTCCGAACCCAGCGAACCCGGTTTCGACTCGCAAAACGCCTGGACGACGATATTGCGCTCCCATGCCATCGCGAACGGCGTCTTTGTCGCGGCGGCGAATCGCGTCGGGACAGAGGAAAACATTACCTTCTACGGCTCCAGCGTGATTGTCGCCCCGGACGGCACGACTCTGGCGCAAGGCTCCCGCGACACCGAGGAGATCGTCTCCGCCGACCTCGACCCGAAAACAATGGATCGCTGGCGTCGCCTGTTTCCGCTCCTCCTGCGCCGCGAACCGGAAACCTACAACACGATTCTGGGACGTTTAAGCTTGAACACCCCGCAAGAGACGGCAAGCGTCGCCGAAGAACAGACCGCTTAAATGGGTGCGTTTGTTGGAATATATGTGTATGGAAAATCGCGTTTCTTTCCCATTTACAGTGCGGGGGCAGGTCATCGTTTGGCTGGCAACGTGTTTGTCCATCTTCGCGGTCTTTTTGATCGGGACCGGGGTGAAGATGCTGTTCGCCAACGAAAAGCCCATGGATGTGATGGGCAATCCGGCGGTCAAGTTCCTGGCACGCATCATGCGCGTGACCCCTGACCTCCATGACCAGAAATTCTTCGTGAAGGTGCCGGACGAAAAAACCGGCAAGCTGGTCCGGGCAGCGACCCCGCTGTTCCTGGCGCTAGTGGTGATCAATGTCGT
>JACMIS010000429.1 GCA_014381035.1 Armatimonadota bacterium | reverse complement strand
TCATGTCCACCTTCATCGGGAACGCCGAGAGGCGCTCGCTGAACACGTTGAGGTGCTGCGCGGCTAAGACCGTGGTCGGGCAAAGCACGGCGACCTGCCGCCCTTCGCTCGCCACTTTGAACGCCGCCCGGACCGCGACTTCGGTCTTGCCGTAGCCGACATCGCCGCAGATCAAACGGTCCATCGGGCGCGGTGCTTCCAGGTCTCTTTTAACCTCCTCGATAGCGGCTAATTGGTCCGGCGTTTCGGTGTGCGGGAACGCTTCTTCCATCTCGATCTGCCACGGCGTATCGGCTCCGTAGGAGTAGCCTTCCATCGCCGAACGCGCTGCGTAGAGAATGATCAGGTCCTGCGCGATCTCTTTGACCTGCTTTTTGGCGCGGGTCTTGGCGCGTTCCCAGTCGTTCCCGCCGAGCTTGCTGATATTCGGTGCCGCGCCCTCAGAACCGATATATTTCTGGACACGGTCTACCTGATCCGACGGTACGAACAGTTTGTCGCCGCCGTCGTAGGCGATTGCCATATACTCGCGTTCCGCACCCTGCACCGTCATGCGGGTCAGCCCGGTGAACTGCCCGATCCCGTGCTGAATATGCACCACATAGTCGCCCGCGTTCAATTCCAGAAGCGAGGTGATACGCATCCCGTCCCGGAATTCGCGCTTGCGTTTTTTCTGCGCCTCGATGCGGTCGCCGGGCGTGCCGAACACTTCGGTATCGGTCAAAACGACCAGCCGCCCGTCGGTGAGTCGGAAACCGGAACGGAGCACGCCGTCCACGAGCGCGATGCCGGACCCTTTCAACAGCGACGACACCGGAGCCTCGCCGAGCTCACGCTCGGTCAGCACGGCGCGAACGCGCGGGGCTTGCACCGACACGACCACGACGCGGGCACCCATCTTGTTCTTATACGTGCGCAGAGCCTCGCCGAGCAGGGCGGGTTTTCCGGCGAAACTTTCGGCAGGTGCGGCGTCGGTGTAGAAATGCGCGTCGTGTGTCAGCCAGGACACCGACCGGGATAGGAGCGAGAAAGACAGTGATTGCCGGTTTTCGGTCAGGCTTCTGCCCACGTCATCGAAATCAAGGCAAAGCGGCTCGGGCAATAAAATAATTTCGCCGCGGTTCGCCCGATTGGCAAGGTTCTTGCGTACCACTATAATATCGCGTTCCGCGTGCGATTCCATTTGCGCCGGTTCGTCCAAAACGACGAGCGCGTTTTCGGGGACATAGTCCAGAGCGCATACGGAATCCGGGTGCAGAAGCGGCAGGTACCGCTCAACCCCGGCGAAATAAACGGCTTGCGAAAGTTTCGTCGCATCGTTCTCGACGGATTCGCGCAGGCGGTCCAACTGTTCGGGGTCGGCACCATCCTTGCGCAGGATGGCTAACTGTTTTTCGAGACGTTTGCGAATCGCGGCGGATGCGGAAGCCATCGTTTCCCGGGTGTAGGCAACTTCATGCGCTGCCGGTATAATGACGGATGATTGCTTACCTTCGGACCGCTGGGATTCGCGGTCGAAGGGGCGGATCGTTTCGACCTCGTCGCCGAACAGGTCTAAACGAATCGGTTTGGGAGAGTCAGCGGGGAACACGTCTAAAATGTCGCCACGCCGCGCGAAGGTGCCGGGGAGCGAAACCTGGTCCTCACGGACATAGCCGAACGCGGTGAGGCGTGCGGAAAGAACGTCGAGGCTCACTGAATCGCCGACCGACACGGTCAAGCGGCGATTTTTCAGCACTGCGGGCGGGGGTACTTTTTGCAACAGCGCGGTGATCGGAGCGACGATATGGGACTGCTCGCCGTTCGCGAGACCGGTTAAAGTGGCGACCCGCTGTCCGGCGCGGGAAATATCGCGCCCCGATTCCTCGTCGTCCAAGACGAGTGATAGCGACGATGGCAGGAGGCGGACCGGTAGGGACTCTTCGGGCAGGAAGCGGCGCAGGTCCTCGGCAAGCCGGTTCGCTTGCTCATCGGAGTATGTGACCAGAAGCAGGGGGCGTGACAGGTCGCTCTGGATTCGGGCGAGAAGGAAACTTTTCGCGGCGACCGGGACCCCCTCGACAAGGGGGGCACGGCGTTTACGGCGACCGAGCGCGTCCACGATGTTGACCAGCGGCTCGTAGCCGTCTAAAAGCGGTAGTAATTGCGACAGGTTCATAAGAAAATTAATCTAAAGCATACAACTGTTTGACCGGTTTGCCAGGAACGGGGCCGGAAACGCCAAAAGGCATCCAGACGATTTA
>JACMIS010000428.1 GCA_014381035.1 Armatimonadota bacterium | reverse complement strand
GTCTCGCCGAGAACGTCAATGATTTATTGCCCGTACTCGCCGAACTGGTGTATTCCCCAATGTTCCCGGAAGAGTTGGTGCAACGGGTACGCGGACGCGCCCAAGCCGGGGCGACCGCTCGCCAGTCTGACCCGAACTCTCTGGCATCGGACGCTTTGCGTGCCTCGCTCTACGGAAAGGACACCCCTTACGGACGCCCCTCCGTCACCTCGGACCAACTCGGTTTAGTTGCTGTCTCGGATCTGAAGGTGTTCCATGCGAAACACTATCGCCCGGACAACGCGATCATCGGTGTCGCGGGAGATGTAAAGAGCGCGGAGATCGTAAAGGTTTTGCAGACTGTTTTCGGTAAACAAGATAAGCCAAATGTAGCAGCCGGTGAACTCCCCCCGGCAATTTTGCCGAAGCGGGAATCATCAAAGGGTCAGGCTGCCCCGCCTCCGATAGTGATCGACCGTCCCGGTTCTGCCCAGTCAGTATTAAATTTCGGCGTTCCCGGAATCAGTCGAAACGACCCGGATTACTTCGCCTTATTGCTCGCAAATCGCATACTCGGTGGCGGGTTCAACTCACGGCTTAACCAGAAGTTGCGCGAAGAGAAAGGATATACCTACGGGGCGCGATCCACTCTCGCCGCACCGAAGTGGACCGGTCTATGGTCAGCGTCGGCGAGTGTGCGAAACGCGGTCACGGGCGACGCGGCGAAGGACTTCATCGGGGAATTTGCCAAACTGCAAAGCGTCCCTCCCAAGGAAGGCGAACTTGCTCTCATCAAGCAGTCGTTGATCGGCAGTTTTGCACTCACCCTGGAGTCGCCCCAAGCCGTACTGTCACGATCCATCGAACGGTACGAATATGGTCTGTCGGCAGACTATTGGAGCAAGTATGCGGAACGTGTCCGCGCAGTCAAACCCGATGATGTCACCCGCGTCGCCCGGAAATACTTCGGCATTTCCGGCGATCCGAAGGAGGCGAGTGCACCGCGCGTCTGGGTCGTCGCGGTCGGTGAAAAGTCGACCATCGAGGGGGAAGTTCAGCGGGTAACCGCTCAACCGTCCCAGTAGGTTCAACCGCCCGCCCGATGCCATCACAACAGTGCCATATATCGTTTGCAACCAGACTGTTCCACGTGAGACAACAACCGTTTCATGTGGAACAGTCTGTTTTACGTTCAATTCCTGTCTGCATTGACTGGCGTGGCGTCGGAATCATTTTCGGGTTTCGATCCTGTTCAACTCCCGAGTGTCACGGATGTGACTACAGCGGATTTAGTGCGACAGCGTAGAGGCGGTTCACTGACACGAAGGGCCGCTCCTTCCTGCAGTCTCACATGATTTCTTTTCACTGATTCTCACCCCTTTCCCCTCGCATCGAAATGAACGAGGGACAGAGCTAAGGCATGGAACTGCGCAACGGCTACGAATTAGAATATGGTTTTGCCCCTACTCTCTCAACCAGATTCGTCGTCAGGTTAAAGCAAGGCAAGGTTCCATGTGAAACAAATACATCATAAATGCGTTTCACGTGGAACGTTTCCTTGCTGTAATGATAGACAAACAAGTCGTGTGTAAAGGGCTCGCACCGAGAATCAGAAAGTGTGCAAGACAAGTATAACTTTCGGATATCAAGTAGATTAATATCGTACTTTATCATTCTTTTTCTGTGTTTAGAGACCTTATACCTCTATATTATATCCTTCCTCTAGCAACGGTTCTATTCGCCAAACATTTTGCTTGTAAAGATGATCGAATCCCGGTGACAGGCGATAGATCGAGCAAACCCGGTATTGAATTTCCTGAGTCGTCCGACGAAAAAGCGGCGGACGAGAAGCCGTTCATCTTCAGATTTACGCTAACTGAATGGGTGGTAAACGGTCTAAGCGGAAATCCTAGTCCTCCCAAGAGGTCAAGCGACTGTAGAATTGATCAAAACATGGCGTATCGGATACCGGGGTCACGCGGTTAATGGCGTGCTTAGTAAGCATGAAATGTGGTCCGAAGTCGCGCAAATCCTAATGGAATAAGACGCTCGGGGAAGCGGAGAAGGACTATAAAACTGGCGATAGGGGAGAGAAATCCGCGCCTTGTTCTTCCTATCTATCGCGCCAAAAACAGGATGAGAAGTAAGACGAGGACAGCAAAACGGGTAGGTGAAAAGCAAGCCATGGGAAAGTCAGGAATGCGGATTCAGCACATGTCAGCAGCAGATGGAAGCCGAACCGGGTTCGCGAAGCCGATGCGGTGTCACCTAATTTACCCGGAAATGTAACGGGCGATGTCCGTCGTAGCGACAGGTATGACAAGCCAGAAAACGAGAAGATGCGGGCTAAGTCCGTCTTATTTCCCAGCTGATGTGTGCGCAAGAACAGGCATCCAATCAAAGAGTTGGGCGGACCGGGGCAGACTGGGGTAGAGGGAAACAGGTTAGGATTCCCGTGCGGTGGCGAAGCGGAGCGGGCGTATAAAAACTTGTGCGTCGGGGATCAGAATGGGCGACATAGCGACAATAAACGAGTCCAACCTGGAACCAGATGAAGAGGTGGGTTGCGATGGAAATAGGAAGACAGTTGCGAAAAAACAGGATCACAAAACAAGCAATTGTTAAAATCAATTGAGATTCAATAATCATTATAAACGTAAAGTTTGATTTTTGTTTGCTTGCGTTCGGGCTTTTGTAGAGCAATAGTTTGCCTTGTTCGCCAGATCGTCCCGATGGCGTGCTGTCCAACTTCTAACCGTACTGCTACGAAAAATCGTCTTTGCCACAACGCGCACACTTTTAACACAATCGCACACTACCGATGACGGTTTTGACGGCTTCGGGCACGTGGACGAGAGCCAATCGCGTTGCTATAATCCGCCCTGTCTCCTTTCGTTATCGGGCATTCGTCTTCGAACTGATGGTCTATCACCGGGTTGGTACTGCTGCCGTTGTACCCGCGTGACCCCCCCACCTCGGACCGATGCCTACTGACGCAGTGCTTTCTGATAAAGGCACTGGAATTGACCACGACAACATGCGGCGCGACGAAAACTATACGGGCGAGAATATTCCGCAGGGCGATGGGTCATCGTCCGCGCACGCGCATGTCGTCGCATATTGCGGGAGGCGTCACGATGGCTGACCTTCCCCTAACCAACGGACACCCGACGACCCAGTTGCGGCTCGACGACGAAGAAGTCTCGATCACACTCCGCCGCGCCTGGGACCGCGCACTGCGCATGCTTTCGCAACGGGTCAACAAGCCCACCTTCGAAACACACCTGCGCGGCTTGAAGCCGCTCGCGTTCGCGGAAGAAACGAACGAACGTGGTGTTGTCGTGCGGCGGGTCACGGTCGGGGCACCGTCGGCGTTCACCCGGTCCTGGGTCGAGGGGCGGCATGCGCCGTTGATACGCGAAATCCTGGAAGAGATCTTCGACGGTAGCGTCGTGCTCGATTTCGCTCTCACGCCGAAAGAGGGTGACGGCGGACACGGGGCGGGAGCAGGAGTACGCGGAACGACGGGTCCGACGCCGTCGCGCCCGGCACCCACGACGAACGCCCTGCCGTTCGATTTGGATGGCGATGACATAGTGCCCCCCGAACTGCGTCCGGTCGCGACACAGGGCAACGTAGCGCGTCTCGGGCACAGTTGGGAGACGAGCCGGGAACGCGGGACGGCACATGAAGCGCGGGTATCTCTGCCCGCCCAGTAGCCGAGCGACGCACGGTACAAGCGGCACCGGTTACGCCCGGTCGTACGGTTCCTGCCACGCCGCACCGGAGCGGGGGTAGCGAGACGGCGGGGACGAACACGGGTGGCGAGCCGCAGTCCACGAATCAACGCCATCCGGACGCGCCGGAAATCAACCCGCGCTACACGTTCGACAAGTTCATCGTCGGACCGACGAACCGCCTCGCCCACGGCGGGGCGTTCGCGGTGGCTACGTC
>JACMIS010000054.1 GCA_014381035.1 Armatimonadota bacterium | reverse complement strand
GAACGAGATATACAGCGATACCAGCATCGGTCCCGCCGTGAAGATCAGGAAGCCGAGTAGCCAGGGCGAAATACAGAGCAATCCCCAGAACGCCGGGCGCGACGTGAGAGGGATCTTGCTTTTGCGCGGCGGGGCGAGTGCGACGGTTGCCATGCGGTTAGAACCCCTCCTCGCTGGAAAGCACGTTGTTGACCCGGCGGGTCGCTTCCGTCATCGCCTGCCGCGCGGTTTCCGTGCCGATGTTAAACAGGCTTTCGGTCGCGGCGGTGAACTCCTGCGTCCACTCCTGGTATCGCCAGTCTATCGGCAGTGTCCGCCCGCGCCGCACCGACTCCAGAAAAACGTCGGTGTGGAACGGTGCCTGATCCGCCTCCAGATAGCGCGGGTCGTTCCGCACCGACAACCGGGTCGGCACCGTGCGGCGCAGTTTCCCGCCCAGGAGCAGTTCGACGTCCGGTCCGGTCATGAACTTCATGAACTCCCAGGATTCCTCGGGGTGCCTGGTATCGCGGTACATCGCCAGCTGGTTCCCCTTGATCACGGTCGCGTCGCCAGCGGGTCCGCTCGGCGTCGGCACGATGTCCCAGTCGAACGCCTTGATGTTCTTCCGGTAGCGCGGCGAGTCGCCCGCCCATCCCCAGTTCATCGCGATCTTGCCGGACTCGAACGTGTATTGCGACAGGGCGTTGTCGGAGGGGGTCGGGACACATTTGTGTTTCCAGCGCAGGTCGGCGTACTCCTGAAACCCGCGTATCGCGCCCTCGTCCTCGGCTATCGTCATCCGGGTCATCTCCCTGTTGAGGAAATCGCCGCCGTGATTCCAGATCACGGACGCGTTCATCGGGAACGTCACCATATTCGCCCCGTACTGCGTGGTACGTCCGTTCGTGCGCTCGGTCAGGGCGGTCGCGTTCTGCACGAACGTTTCCCAGTCCCACCGCCCCTGTTTGTATAGTTGGTAGGGATCGGCCAGCCCCGCCGCCGCGAACAGCTTTTTGTTGTAGTACACCATCACGGACCCGAAAAGGACGTTGAGCCCGAACAACTTTCCCTGCCAGCGCCCTTCGTCCAGCACCAGCGGGAGGAAATCGTCGAGGAATCCGGGCTTCTCCCGCGCGACAAGAGGGTCTAGTGGGTAGAAATACTCCTTGCGGGCGAGTGCCGGAAAATAGTAGCGGTCCGCCCTCATTACGTCCGGTGCCGTGCGTGAGGCGAGCATGAGTTGTAGTTTGTCGGCGTAACTGGAGCCGGGGACCATGAAAAAGTGGACGTGGATATGCGGATTGAGTTTCTCGAACTCGGCGGCGATCTGTCGCTCCAGCGCGATCTGCTCTGGGTTTCCCCACGCCATGTACCGGATCTGAACGCGTTTTTTTCCGCCGACCGATTGGGGGGCATTGCAACCCAGACTCCCCGTTAGCAAAAGCGGTGCCGCACCAAGCACGCTCCTCAGGACAGCCCGACGAGAAACAATAGGCGCGTGACCGGCACTACCGGCGGGTGTCACCGAGAGATCACTGGGTGGCTGAGGGAGTATCCCGGCTTTGTTTCCGACGTCGGTGGCGACCATGGGTTCTCGCGTCCTTCTCTATCACAGAGCGTCTTTGGCAAAGAATCATACCTTTGTCAAAGGTTCGGTATCGTACCATGGGTTTGGGCGGTTTGTCAAAATAGTGTGGTGGGCGCCAGGCGACCCTGGAAACTTCACCGGGGCATGAATGCCACGGCTAATGCCTCTCAAGCCGGATAAATCCGGCTGCCGTTCTCGATTTGTGGACGCATTAGCGAAGTGTCCGATATATCAGCCCGATTCATCGGGCTTGAAAAACGATAGCCGTGGCATTCGTACCCCGGTGAAGCAAGCGAATCACCACCCGCCGAAATTTAACGCGATTCACCCGTGGCGCAGGTCATGCACCCGTGATCTCGTCCCACCGTGCCCGCAACAGTTCCGCGTACCGGGCTTCGGCAAGTCCCATGTAGCCCAGCGCGTAGCCGTCGTTCGTTTCGACCAGCAGGGTTCGCCCGGTGTCAGTGATGCCAAAATCCGCGCTGTAGCCTGCCGGGGCATGGGTATACGCGCCGAGTGCCGCCCGGATCACTCCGCCCGACGGGAAAGCAAGCAGGTCGCCCCGATAGTGCGCTATCCCGACCGCCCGACCACGCAGAACGAAGACGCGCCATTCGCTGACGAAATTCACCGGGTCCTGCGCCAGTAGCGGAAGATCCTCGCCGACCGTCGGGAAGCCGGGACGCGGTTCGAGCAGGAGAGCGAGTTCTTCAACACCCCGCACCACCTGGCCGTTGAACACCTTGCTGTCCTCATACGGCTTGACGAAGATTGGAAAGCGGTTCGCCTGAAGAAGTTCCGCTTGCGTCGTGCGCCACGATTCGCGCCCCAGAAACGGCGCGAGCACGGCGGGCGCGGAAAGATGAACCGGCACCCGGACGCCGAGCCGCTCCCAGACGGCGTGAAGACATCCCATCCCTCCGACCACGATATTTTCCGGCGCGAGCGGTAACGTATCCAATTCCTCACGTGGGACCCGGCGCGTTTCATAGCCCAAATACCGGAAACCCCGTTCCGCCGCCGCGCCGTTGGTGCTGTACGGTTCACCGCCCACATCTGCCTGAATAAATACAAGAGGGTTCATGCGAACTTTATCGCGATGCCCCCGGCGGACGGTAAACGATTCAGTCGGGTTTGAGTAGCGAAATCAGTCCGTGCGCCCGCTCCGTGTTCGACGCCTCATACAGGTGGAATCGCGTTTCTATCGGCATCGGGACCAGTTCTATCAGCCGTGTCGTCAGCGCGTCGCCCGAAGTCATCGCGGCGATGCGCTCCCGCTCGAATAAACTTATGCGCACCGCCTCTCTGCCTTCCCGGTGGCTGTCGGCATACGCGGCGAAGGCTCCCTGCAAAGCGGCAATCTCGCTCTCCGTCAGTACGGAATCATCGGGCGTCACCGGTTCGACGTTCGCCTCGGGTAGCAACTTGCCCTCGCGTTGCCCTTTGACGCGCACCAACCTTTCTCCGCGCAGGCTGAGACGCCCCGGGTTACCGGTGAGTTGTGATGAGCCGTGTACCCAGGCGAGGGTCGCCAGCCCCGGTGTTACCTCGTCCGGAGCGAGTACGACATAAACGTCGCCTTCCTCGTTCGTGAGTGATTCGTCATCCTCCCGCACGGCGTTGAACAGTTCGTCGGAAACTGGAATCGAAGTGTTCCCGCCCGGCAAAACATATTGTCCAGGTACGACGAGGAGCGGGTACGTGCTCAGGAGCGGTTTGTCGTCCGCCTTGATTCGGTAGAAACCGTCCGCCGACACGGGTTTCGCCGCCTTCGGGGTATCCCCTTCCAGACAAATCAGATCCGGCGGCGTCGCCGATTCGGCGATGCGGAGCGGCTTGTCGACCGGTTCGAAGCGGACGACATAGTCGGGCAGGGAATCGTCTTCGCGGACGATGGGATGGACCGTGACGCGGTAGTCGCCGTCTGGAACATCGACCCACTGCCCCTCGGGAACCTTGCTGGCGGCGCGGGCTTCCTCGCTCGGCAAAAAGTCACCGTTGTCCACGAGGACGCGCCCGTGCCGGACCGTGTAGCCGAACCCCCACGAACCCGTTTCCCGCGTGCGCTCGGCGTCCGTCAGGTCGCCCCCGGTCAGACGGAGTTGGTACCCGCCGTCGCCGCCCGTGCGGAACGCGACGAGGTTCCCCGCCTCGAACTCTTTGCGACAAGAAAAATCGTACGCGTACCAGTCCAAGGGGTCTTCCGAGCGGTGCTTCAAATCCTCGGGGTGGAACAGAAAGAACGAGGCAACGTCGGTTCCTATGTCCATCGTCTGCTCTAATTTCATGGGTCTATGCCTCCCGCCTGAAGCGTACCCGCGCGATTCCGGGAGCAAACCCGGTTCAGTGCGGGAACGCCATGTATTGCTGGTACCCGGTGAGCATGCCGAAGACCCCCCACAGGGTCGGAACGATATAGTCCCCCAGAATCAGCCCCAGAAAGAACGGTAACCCGATCCGGTAGGCGCGGATCCCCCCGTAGCGCAGGATGATCCGTTTCGCGAACCAGGCGAGGAGGAACGGGAACCACATGTACTCCATGCTCTGCGTCGTCGCCAGCGCGTAGCCGAGCGGGTGGAACGGCCACCACGGGAACTGTTGACGCATCACGGAAAGCCCGACCGCAATCACCGTCCCGAATCCGGCGGCGACCAGCCCGATCATATCCTGCCGCGTCGGCGTGGAAAGCAGCGTCGCCGCGTAGTTCGCCGCCCCTTTCGATGCCCCGACCAGAGCCGGTCGTACCTTCGCCGAGGACGCCCCGTAGTCGTAATAGATGGATAGGTGCGCCCAGAACGCCAGCAGGATTCCGGCGGCGGCGGCGACGAGCAACGGTCCGAGGTAGGCGCGGGGCGAGAACGCGGCCAGCTGCGCGATTTTCACCTGTTGCGCCACCTGCGGCATCGGGTTGTCACGCATATCACTCGTCCACGAAAGATAGCCGAGGAGCATCGTGGTTTCTTTCGACGACAGGCTGGCAATACCGACCGAGTCGCCGGTGAAGTTCGCCGGGGACCACGGCGGTGCCCATGCCCATCCCGCCCCGGCTTCGGAAACGATCCGCGCCAGCGTCAGGGCGAAGCAGATGTACACGAACACGAAGATCGTCGCCAGAATCGGCGACAAACCGGCGAACAGTAGGAACATGATCAGGAACGCGATCCCCGCCAATCCG
>JACMIS010000427.1 GCA_014381035.1 Armatimonadota bacterium | reverse complement strand
TAAATCTACCGATAGCCGGCAAGCCCCACCTTCAAAAACTTTGTGTCCTTCGTGGTTTGAAACCGAAAAAGGTGCGAAGCGGATTCGAACCGCTGCATAAAGGCTTTGCAGGCCCTTGCCTTACCACTTGGCTACCGCACCGAAGTCAACCATACGCAATATATCACGCGCCGATTTGTCGTCGCAAGAGAAGCGCGAAAAACGGTGCGCCCAGAAGCGCGGTGACGACGCCGACCGGTATCTCCGAACCGGGGAGCACGATGCGGGCGACGAGGTCCGAGAGAACGCAGAGTGTGGCACCCACTAGGGCGGACGCAGGGATCAAGCCACGATGCGGTGGTCCTACCAGGGCGCGGGCGAGATGCGGCGCGATCAAGCCGACGAATCCGATGATTCCTGCAACGGAAACCGACGCGGCGGTGAGCAACGCCGACAGTGCCAATGTGCCCGCCTTGAATCGCTCCGTATCCACGCCGACGGATCGAGCTGTCTCCTCCCCGAACGCGAAGGCGTCTAATCCGCGACCGGCTACAGCGAATATCACGATCCCCGCCAGAGTAAGAGGCAGTAGCAGGGCGACATCGATCCATTTCGCCTCGTTGAACCGCCCCATCAGGAACGACAGGATCGCTTTCTGGTCGTTCTGCGCGATGGATAGAAGAAGCGTGGTCACAGACCAGAGGAACGAACCGACGACGATTCCGGCGAGCAGAAAACCTGCCGTGTGAACCCGCCCTCCTGCCCGCGACAGGGCAAACACGAGCACCATGGTAAGCAAAGCGGCGACGAACGCCAGGAGCGATCCGCCCAGTCCGTTCCACGCGCCAGAGATACCGAGCAGTATCGCAATCCCCGCGCCCACAGACGCCCCGGAAGAAACCCCGACCGTGTATGGGTCGGCAAGGGAGTTTTGTGTCAACCCTTGTAGCACCGCTCCGGAAACGGCAAGCGCGGCTCCCACAAGTGCGGCAAGTAAAATACGGGTAAGGCGAAGGTCGAAAAGAATCCCGGAGGTCAGTCCATCCGAGTCAGTGACGAATCCGGGGGCGATCCGGTGTCCGACCGCGTGGAGAATCGCGCTGGGGGCAAGCGGTTCTTCGCCGATTGTTGCCGCCGTCAGCAAGGAAACAAAAAGCAGGAGGGCGAGTGCGAAAAGGGCAGGTGTAAGCGGGAAACGGCGCGGCACGGAAAGGTCAGTCACAATACATGTAGTTTACCGCTTCTCGTCGGGTCGTGAACGGTTCTGCTATGCGCCTTCGGCGACGGCGAATAGCAGAACCGTACACGACCCGAACAGTCCCGCTATGCGCCCTCATCATTACTCCTTCGCCTGCGTCACCGTAATGTCGCCGGAAACGGTGCCGACAACGATTCGTGCCGGGCTGGTTCCCGCGCCGAGCGTTTCGGCTACCGATACCATTCCGGAGGCGCGAATCACTTTCTCGGTCACGCCGGAGACGCCGCCCCCACTTGCCGGGGCAGGGTAGAGTGTCGCTTCTACATCTCCGCCTTTACTCGATAGATCGAGGGTAGCGTCGGTGTCGCGGGGGAGTCGGGCCTCGATGTCACCGGATACAGCGGCGAGTTTGATCGAGCTGGATTTCAGCGGCGACTTCGGCGCGAACTCCAGTGTGCCACTGACGGTGTCGAACGCCGCCTCGCCGTCGAAGGTAACTTCGGTCGCGGTGATGTCGCCGGAAACCGTTCGGGCACGCGCCGTGCGTCCGGCCAGGTGTGACAGGAACAGGTCGCCGGAAACGGTCTCCACATTCACCGTCGGCACCGTCCCGTCCGATAAACGCACATCGCCAGACTGGGTGGAAGCGCGGAACGTCGCGCCGGAAAGCCGGACTGCCTCGATGTCGCCCGAGGCCGTGCCGACCGATACCGACCCTAAGACGCCTTCGACCGCTATATCGCCCGACGCGGTGTCGGCGGCAACATCTCCCGCGATTTCCATCGCCCGTGCGTCGCCCGACTGTGTGGCAAGTACCACGGCGGCATTCTTGATCGAACGCGCCGATACATCACCGCTCGGACTCATGAGCGAGATTTTGAACGGCGGCTGTCCGCTGGGGACGAACACCTTCAAGTCGAGCGAGGCACGGCGGACGCGTGCCGGGTGCGTAACGGCGACCGTGGGGCCATCCGGACCGTTTTCCACCGTCAGCTGGATTTGCGACGCCAGATCCTCGGCGGCGGCGCGGTCCGCTGCCCATACTTTGAGCACGCCCGCGACTCGCGCTTCCGGCACATCCGCGCCGATAGCCTCGATATTCCCGAGCGTGTTTTTTACGCGAAGGGTTCCGCCTGCAGGAACGCTGGCGGTCGCTTCGCGTGGCGCGGCGATTTCCGGCTCACCCTGCATCGCTTCCAGATTGATCGAAAGATCAATGGTCAGATCGCCCAGCGAGGTACGCACCTGTCGTCCGATGCGGCGGGCTTGTCGGCGCGCGGTGGAGGCGATGCGTCGCGGGTCAATCCCGCGGAGCGCGTCAGCGATGGACCGGGCACCGGGAACGTCTTTCAAAGCATCCGCGACCGTGTCCCAGGGGGCGTTCTCGCCTTCCCCGGACTTTTCGGCGTGGTCTAACTTCACTTCCGCGGCGGACAGTTGCTCCTGCACGCCCGCGACGCGCTCACGGGCGGCGGCGATCTTGGCACGGGCGCGGGATAAGGTGTCGCTGTCCTTGCTCGGCAAATCCGAGACCGAGCCGGGATCGTCCTCGTCGTCTATGTCGAACTCGGGTGGCATCGGCGGGATGGGAGGCAGGGTGCCATCCGCGTACTGGGGAGGCAGCGGAATTGCGCCGGTCGGAGGGGCGGGCGGTGCCGGGGGGGCTTCGGTGCGTTTCGCGGAAACGTCCACGGCGGACAGCAGTTCCGCAGCTTGCTCGGCGGTAATCGTGCCGTCCTGTAGCATCTTGAGTATCAGCAGGTTTTCTTCTTTAGCCATTGTTTTTGTTCTCCAAACGGTTGTACTTTAGTAAATTGCGAAGATAAAAAGGGAGCGTGTTCCCACATCATTTCGCCAGTCAGATCCAGCGTAGCCATTTTCCAACACCATAAAGCGCGGATGCGGATGATGTCACGACGACGAGCATCAACGTCAGCAGGCGGGGCAACACCGCATCATTTGCCAGCCATCGGTTTTTCCGCGCGGGTGCCGCGGTGTACCACGGCTCTTGCTCGACGAACTCGATGATGACAAGATCATCTTGCTCGATTATTCGTGCCTTATGGCGGGCAAGGAATCGTCCCCGCGTGGCGCGAGAAACATCGGGGGAAGGACGGTGGGATTGTTTTTGCACGGACGACAATTCCTTTCTACTACATCGTGCGCAGTGCTTCCGCAGCCTGCGCGGGTGTCAAACGTCCTTCTTCCACGTCACGCAAAAGTCGCTTGCGCAGGTTATCGCGGAGCGGATACGTCGGCGGGGGCAAAACCGGCTCACGGGGCAAAGAGACTGGCTCCGGATCCAGAACTGTTTCCAGCGCGGAAACGGCGGCGTCCAGACGGGCACGAACCGTGGGGTAGGAAACGCCGAGTTCGCGTTCCATATCCCGGATGACACCCCGACAAAGAACGAATGTTTCAATAAATCGCTGATGCTCGGCGGGAAGCATCGCCAGAGGGGCGGAGAGAAACGTACCCTGTAACTTCGTGTCACAGTGGGTGCAGGATAGTTCACTGATACGCAGTGAAGCATCACACTTCGGGCATTGAGTAATCTGGCGTGGCATATTTTGAACTTGCTTTTGGAGATACTTTATCAGCAGGTTTTAACTTTTACAATATACACATTAAAAATATTCATAAAATTATTGAACGCGATACAGGTTATCCATTATTCCCGGAATAAACCCGGCGTCATCTTCTTGAACGCGCTGCCGACAAAAGGAATTAAAATCGGTCATCGGAAACGAAATCAATGGGGACACGGGTATACTACAAGGGCGGCTTCCGCCGGAAGAAAAGAAAGAATCTAACCACTATGTCGCGTACCGAAAAAATGAAACCGAACACAGGAAAGGCAGGAGCCTGGATCGTTGCCTCCCTCGCACTCGGTATCGTTGCCGCTACCACCGTGCTTTCCCTGACCGGGACCGGTGCCCCGGCGAATGCTGCCCTGGAGGATAAAAAAACAATGGTTGGAAAACCTGCCCCCGACTTTACACTGCCCGATCAGAACGACAAGCCGGTCAAATTGTCCGCGCAAAAAGGCAAATGGGTCGTCCTCGCGTTCTATCCCGCTGATATGACCGGTGGTTGCACGATGCAAAACCGCTCTTACACGGAACACGCTGCCGAGTTCACCCCAAAGAATGCAGTGGTTTATACGATTTCAACGCAAGATACCAAAAGCAAGCGTGAGTTTTGCACCCGCGACGGTCTCAAGCATACGCTCCTGTCTGATGTCGGCGGCATTGTCGCGAAGCAGTACGAGGCGTTGATGGACAATACTACCTATGCAAACCGTTGGACCTACTACATCGCTCCAGACGGGAAGATCGCTTACGTAGATAAAGCCGTCAAAGTCGGCAAAGCGGCAGAGGATTCTCTCGCGCATCTGGAAAAGTTATCGAAGGGAACGAAGTAGACCGTGCGACTGAACCGTCCTCTCTGGTATGCGGGTGGTATCCTCATGGCATCGTTGATGGCGGGGTGTCCTGCCTCAAAAACCGTGACCGAGATACCGCCCGCCGTTCCGCGTGAAGCGGTCACTCCCTCGGCACCGACTACACCAGACACGAGCATTGTTCCCACGATTGACCCGGAAGGTTTGAAAAGCAAAATCGCGGAAAACAAGGGAAAAGTGGTCGTCGTCAATATGTGGGCGACCTGGTGTGGTCCGTGTGTCAAGGAGTTTCCCGCACTGATCTCGTTCAGCAAAGCGAACGCCGAACGCGGCGTCGAATTGTTGACGGTGTCATTCGATACCCCGAAACGGGATGATGTCAAGGTAAGTGCGTTTCTGGAAAAGAACGGGCAGTCTAAGGGGGCGTACCTCAACAAAGCGGGATTGGACCCGGATGGTTACCCGCAAATGCTGGAACCAAAGCTGCCCGCAGACGCGGACTTTCCCTTGCCACGCACGTATATCTTTGACCGCGACGGTAAACTGGTCGAAGTGCTGACCAGCGAGCAAACGGTGGCAAGCCTGCAGAAGGCAGTCGCTGCGTACCTATAGCCGCTTCTTCTGTGGGTACGCCGGGGCGATCCGTCGTAATTACACCCTCCCGCGACTCGTCTAATCGCCCGATGCCTGGTTAGCTCCGTCCGTGTTGCCAACCCCTTCCACACCCTCGACCGGCTTTTCCGCTTCCGGTATAAATGTGGACCCTTCGGGCGGTTCGATGCGCCCGTATACCGCGACCGTCGCGCCGACCCGCACCGCCCATGCCGAGTCGCCGTAACTCCAGTGCCACCACTCATCCCGGCAGTTCGAAAACCCGGCTCCGGCGAGGGCGTTGATGATGATCATCCGGTTTTGCTTCGCCTCGGGACCGATCTTGTCCGACCAGGTGTACGCCGCTTCCCATCCTTTTGTGGGCGAGGTTACATCGGCGGTGAAACCATCCGGCAGGATCAGGGCGACATCCACCGCCGCGCCGGTCGTGTGTCCCGGCGGAGCAGGATAATCCGGCGCGGCGAAGTATTTATTCGTGATACGCCGCAGGGCGGATGTGGGCAGATGCGGTTTTTCCTCGGCGAGTCTGTGGTAGTTTTTCCAGTACATCTCCGCCTGCATATTCAGAGTCCGTAGCGCGGAACCGGCGCGGAAGCGGTATCCTTCGGGAAGCGAATCCTGCGCCCGGTTGAGCATCGCCGCGACCGTCTGACGCAGATAGGGAAGGCAACCCGGCGCGAACTCAATAGCGGGGCAGGCGTCGCGCAAATCAACGAGCGGTTCGCCGATCTCATAGATCGGGATGCGATTCAGTCGGGCGAACGGTTCGGGAGAGCCAGCAAGGGCGATTCTGGGCATGAGCGGTTTGAGGAAACAGTATACCGGTTTACGCCCGCCGCAGACAATTCCTGCAACTAAATCGCGAGGATAGGGGACGAACAATACGAATGCGCCTTTTCATCCGAAGACAAGTCGAACCCGCGCCGCGCCCCAAAAACTGTTTGAACTGCGGGGTAGCGGTCCCGCCCGAAAACGTCTACTGCGGGCAGTGCGGGCAG
>JACMIS010000426.1 GCA_014381035.1 Armatimonadota bacterium | reverse complement strand
ACAATACGCCGTTTCGCTGATTCGCTACCGCTGTTGTCTTGATACAATACGTCTACAGAAAGCCGGACGTTGGCGCGTCGCGGTGTAAAGGAGACGCGACATGAACGTTTTACTCGGACTCGAACACGGGTCAGACTCGGAAGCCTTAAGCCTTTTGACAAGGCTACGCTTCAGCGACGCGAATTACGATCTGACTCACGTTATTCACCCGTTTCCGTGGGTTCCCACCGGAACGTACTACGGAGGGTTTCCGCTCACAGAAGCGACGATCACGGAAGCCGATCAGCAAATAATCCGGCAGACGGAAGACGACGACGCGAACATGGTGCTACACACTGCCGCCGCGCACCTGTCGGCGGCAGGCGAATGCCAAACCCACGCGCTTCGCGGCAACCCGATTGAAACGCTGATGGATCACGCCGACGACACCTACGCCGATCTTGTCGCGGTGAATGCCTCGCGTCAGGGGGCGGTTCTTTCCTTGTTCACGGGGAGTGTTGCCCGTGGTCTCGTGACCGGGGCGCATCAAAGCGTGCTATTGGCGCGGGGAAATGCACACCGTTCGGACGATGCCATCCATCCTATTCGTGCGGTTTTGGCGACAGATCATTCGCCGTATATGAATCGGTGCATTGAGCGGTTTCTGCGCTTTCACCCGCAGGGAATCTCGCATTTGACAGTATTGACGGCGTATCCCGAAGACAGTTTGGAGAGCGTCCACTCGTATCTGCCGAACCTTGTGGTCAGTCCCGCCGTTGCCATGCACCACGATTTGGAGGAGCGAAACCGTTCTCTGATTCAAAGGCTGCGCGACGTTCTCGGCGCATCCCCCATAACGATAACGTCGAAAGTTTCCGGCGAATCGGTCGAATGCGCGATTAGAGATGCGATGAAGGAAGCCGACGCCGACCTGTTGATTGTCGGGGCGCAGGGTCACAGTTTGCTAACGCGGCTGACGCTTGGTAGCATTTCGTTCCGTCAGGCGATGATCGCGCCGTATTCCGTGTTGGTGCTTCGCGTCAGTCCGGTCGAGACCGCCGAAATCCGCGAAGTGGCAAAGGTCGCGGAATTGCCGGGTTCGGTCGCGCTAACGGCTTAGGTGGACAGTAGCGCGGCGCAGTCGCGGGCGATGGCGGCGTCCTCGCGGGTTGTCAGCACCAGAATGCGAACCGGCGGCGACGTAGATGTTTCCTTTTCGGCAGATGCCCCGACGCGCCCACTGTGAGCGGATGCGCCGGGGAACGAGGCAGAGTGTTAGAACATTACCGCTAACTGATCGTTGACGGAACTCACACCGGGAGCCGCCCACGCGGCGGTCACGGCTTCGGATCGCTCCGACCACGACGACACGTTGCCGCTCAGCGTCACCGTGCCACCGCTTGCGCTAACGCTGATACGCCGCGCATCCACGTCCGCGTTTCGCCGGAACGATTCTTCGATTCGGCTTTTGACATCGGTTGTGTTGACCTTCGGCTTGACTACGATGGCGTTGTTCACCGCACTGACTCCCATCAGGTACTGAACGCACCGCTTGGCGGCGTCCTTCTGGTACTGCCAGTCCACCATGCCTTCGAGAGTCACCCAACCGTTTTTCACGACAACCTTGATGGCGTCCTTCGGGATTTCAAAGTCCCACTTCAGTGCGTTCACCGCCGCTTGCGCGATGTCTTGGTCGGTGCGTGTACTGGTTCCCGGTATCTCGACGGTGATGTCGTTGGCGACCGCCTTCACGCCGTAGACGCCCTTCGCCGCGCTTTCTGCCGCCGCTTTTTCGACATAGTGCGCGACCTGCCCGGTCAGCGTAACGGTGCTACTATTCGCCGCAACGCCGATATGCGCCGCGTTGACATCCGGTCGCCATTGCAATTGGTCGAGAACGTCGGTTTGTAGTTGTGAATCTGTTTTCATGCTGTTTTCCTTGTCGCAAGCTTTTGTTTGAAGGATCGTGCGCCGCAGTGCCTGCACTGCTGCGGCGCACGATAATGGGTCAGGCAACGCTACCGGTTGCCGTGTCGGGAGAAAAAGCCGGTTCGTCGAAGTCGTCCGCGACACGGATATGGCGTCGGTGCGGCGTCGCCGATTCACCGTTCACGGGGTGCGCGATGACTTCCATGGTTCGCGTTCCGACATCGCGGGCAAGTTCGAGTAGCAGGCGCATCATCTCCGATTCCAGACCGGAATCACGGCTCCCCGGCTCAATGAGGATCACCGCTTCCGCATGGTGCAACCGATCTACCTGCACATGGGGGTACAATTGCGCCGCCGCTAAAATGCTTCGATGGTATTCTGACACGTCGCGGTACGCTACCAGTGTCAATTGATCTCCGAATCTCGGATGCACCCGCGGAATCGGCGGCATCATCGTGAGCGGCGGAAGGGCTTGGACGGATTCATCCGGCAATTTTAACTTCTCGCGGAACTCGGCGAAGAACAAAAGGTCATCGGTGGAAAACGGGCGGATATGTATCGCGGAACCACCTTGCGGCGTAAAACGAGAAATCGGTGAACGCACAGGAACGGGTGACATCATAGGGTCAGTCTTTTCGCATTTTTTCTACGATTATGATAATGCCCCGCCGTGCTTACCGCGTCCGCGAAACGGCATATTGTGCGAAATGGAAACAGGGCGACGCTCCGGCGACGTTTACACACGCTCGAAACGGGGGACTATAAGCAAGAGGACTTGCGGTATGTCGGTTGCCATCCTAAAATCCGTGCCGCCTGACACGTTAAACGCCTTGCCGTTCGTCACCGTCGCCGAGCAGTGCCGCGATCTTGTTGCCCTGCTGACACCCACGGGCGAAATGATTTTTCTGAACGTGGCGGGGCGACAACTTCTTGGAACCAATGGGGGCGCGGATGGCAAAGCGCAACGATTCGCCGACCTTCTAACCGAGCCGGACACAGCGCGTTTCGCGGACGAGATTTTGCCATCCTGCATAAACCGTGGACACTGGGATGGTAGTATTTCTTTCGGGGGGCGCGTCACCGTGCGCCCGGTTTCGACCCATGCCCGTTTTTTTACCGTGCCGGGTAACGCCGGGGAACCGTCCCTAATCGTCTGCAACGCCCGGAGCGACGGCGATGGGTCGGCGGGTATCGAACATCAGGCACGGATGCTGGAGGTGGCAACGCAGGTGGCATCGGATATTCTTGCCCGCGATTCCGGTGTTCAAGCGTTAGAGCAGTTCGCAGACGCCGCACGATCTCTTACCGGCGCGGAACACGCCGTTATCGCCGTCGGCGCGGCGGAGGGAAACCGGTGGGAATGGTTCGTGACGGACGGCATGCCCCCGAAGCAGAGTCTGTATATCCAAGAGGGTTTCTGCGGGGCGGGGATTCCTTCCATTCTACTCACGCGCACCACGCCGCTCCGCCTACGTGACTTCGCCCCTGCGGCGTCGGACGATCTCGCGCCGATGTCTGCTTTTTTGGGGGTTCCCCTGCGGTACGACGGCGCAGTAATCGGAACCCTTTTTCTTCTGGACAAACCGGGTGGGTTTGACGAAGCGGACGAAGTGACGGTTTTTACTCTCGGTGCTCATCTTTCCGTCGCCATCCGTAACCTGCGTATGTACAAACGCCATCGCGCCCTCGTCGCCGGGCTAATCGCGGCGCAGGAGGAAGAGCGACGCGCCGTCGCGTATGACCTGCACGACGGTTTGACGCAGTACGTGGTCGCGGCACAAATGCACCTGTCGGTTTTTCGAGGGGCGATAGAACGCGGCGAAGTGGCGACAAACAAAGACACGCGCTCGGCGTTCGAGACGGGCTACAGGCATCTTGTCCATTCCGTTGAGGAATCACGGCGTCTCGTGAACAAGTTACGCTCTCTCGCCCTTGACGACATCGGACTGGCAGGAGCGTTGGAGCAGTTGATCGCGGAAGACAAGGGGCAAGCGGGGTGGCGCGAGACGGATTTCAGGCACAATGTCGGCGACGACCGATTTCCTCAAATGATCGAGACCGCCCTCTACCGCATCGCGCAGGAGGCATTGACCAACGTCCGCAAGCACGCCGCCGCCCAAACCGTGCAAACCCTGTTGTTGCTACAGACGGATAAGACGAAGAACGAGCTGCTTTTGGAAGTATGTGACGATGGGGTGGGGTTCGCTCCCGGCACGGATAGCGCGGATTACTCGCATATCGGCTTACATGGAATCGCCGAGCGAGTGCGTCTGTTGCAAGGGCATCTGGAAGTCGTCAGCGAACCGGGACGGGGAACACGAATCACCGTGCGTCTTCCGCTCTTCGCACGTGAGGAAGAAGCATGAGCCGAACCTATTCCGTTTTGCTGGTGGATGACCATAGCATCGTGCGCGGCGGTGTCCATCTGATGCTCGCGGGGTCGGAGTTTGATACGGTTGCCGAGGCGGCGTCCGGCACGGAAGCCGTTGCCCTTGCCCGTACGATGAAGCCCGACATCACGCTACTGGATATTCGCATGGCGGGCGGCGACGGCTTCGAGGCACTGGTTCATCTGAAAACCGAGCATCCCGCAATGGCGGTCGTCATGCTGTCTACCTACGATAACCCGACGTATATGGCGCGGGCGGTCGCCGGGGGGGCGGCGGGCTATCTGCTCAAAGGAATCGAGCAAGACGAACTACTCACGGCGATGCGGGCGGTGGTGCAGGGGGAAATGCTTTTATCGAGGGGGGAACTGTCGCGTTCGCTTCGGAGCGTCAGCGACGCCGCGCATCAAATTAAGTTGATAGCACCGCTCACGCACCGGGAAGAGGAGGTGTTGCGGCTTCTTTCGACAGGACTAACGAACCGGGAAATCGCCGCCTTGTTATTCATTTCCGAAGGCACGGCGAAAACGCACGTTGAACATATTATCGGTAAATTGGGTGTTTCGGACCGGGTGCAGGCGGCGGTCTGGGCGGCACGGCAAGGGTTGGTGACGGAGGAAAATCTTCCCCCACTCTCGGTGCTGTAAACGCACCCTGCCACAAAATACGCCGCTTCGGGGATTCGCCGCGCCAACGGAGTGTGTACTATGAGGGCATGAGCATCACGCCCGATGGAAAGTTTTTGCGTTGTGACGCGCCCAGTTGCGTCGCTCGCATAGAAGCGCCGGTCATTCTGACACCCGTTCCCGCGGGCGATACCGCTGTGACGCCTTCTGTGCGCTGGCTGTTCGTTCAGCGAAACAATGAGAGGCGGCATTTCTGCCCAAATCACGCGGCATCGTTTCTTTCAAAGCAAGCCAAGTCTATTGAACAGACGCAAATCTTTAGCACGTAGCGCGGTGCGGTAATATAGCGAGTTCTGCAAGGTGAGGACTCGTGAGGCGGCGACCATAATCATTCCGGTAAAGTATCGCCACCCACAATATATTGCGGGTGGCGATTTTAGGCAATCACATCCTAAGAGATTGTATACTGCCGCCATGGAATGGCAGCGACCACCGTATTAGCGAGGAAGTTCACGATGTCGCGCCGACCGTAGTAGGTCGGAACCCCTCGGTAGTTTTGCGCCATCAACACCACGGGCATTCCAGGAAATGCACGCGCTCCAAACCCATTGATGAAGCGGGTTGCTTCAAACGGACTTTGAACGACGTGCGGTTTCACGATCACAATAGCAAAGGTTATCCCTTGCTCTTTAACAACAGCACCCTCAAACGTCATCTTTTTTCTCCTGCGAGGCACGGTAATATAATCGTGTTAGTAACGGCTGTGCCTCAAACGTAGACCGCCACGCACGCCGGGCGATCTTTTCGCCCGTCCCTTAGGAGTTCGGAGTCCCTGCCAAGAGACGCTCCTGCTCCCGATGCCGTGCGGCGTAGATTTTTCTACGCCGCACGAACCTTGTCCTTCAGGGCGCGGGGTCGCCTATTCCGCGTCCTGCCCGAATCGGAACGAACGCTGACTGCTCCCCGAAACCAGTACAGCCTGCGTCATTCTTGGTGTGGTGCGCCGCGACTGCGTGGGGGCATTGGGCTTCGTAGCTACTTGCCATT
>JACMIS010000425.1 GCA_014381035.1 Armatimonadota bacterium | reverse complement strand
CTGCAGGCGATGATCCTGACCGAGAACGAAAAAATGGTCCTGACGCCGACCTATCACGTTTTCGAGATGTTCAAGGGGCACCAGGGCGCGACCGTACTCGCGACCGAACTTTCCGATTCCGCCTACACCGTCGGCGAAAGCACGATCCCCGCCGTCAGTGCGTCGGCATCGCGGGCGGCGAGCGGCGACGTACTCCTCACGCTGGTAAACACCGACCCCAACAACGAAGCGTCCCTTTCGGTAGAGATCGCCGGAACCACCCTCACGTTCGCGGACGGTCGGGTCCTGACGGCGGACGCGGTGACGGCGCACAACACATTCGACCAGCCGGATGCCGTCCAGCCACGCCCGTTCGACGCGGTACAAACGACCGGCGATGCACTGATGGTACAACTGCCGCCCAAATCAGTGGTAGCGATTACGTTGCGCTAACCCGATAAATAGTGAATGAGAACCGTCACGGATCGCCGTGACGGTTCTCATTCACTACGGGGAAATTCGGGCATCGAGAATACCGTGATGCCAAACATCGACGAATGACCTGGACGGTTTTTATCCCCCACCTTGACCGTTATGGAAGCCTTCCGCTCCTTACCTTCGCCCTCTAACATCACGTTCAACGTGCCTTCCGGTAAATGGGACACATGCACCGGAGTCTCTTTCAGTAGTTGAGCGACGTGAGACAGTGTTTCCGCCATGAGAATATTCGCCAGCAACGTGTTGTAGGCACCGGGGGCATCGGACAAGGATGCAAATCCCTCCGTAACCCCGCCCGCTCTGAACGAACCCGCCAGTAACCCGTTCAGTTTGCGCACCGCTTCCGCTGGCATCTTATATTGCAAATCGGAGCCGCTAATGTGCGTGTCTTCGGAAGCGGATGTGTAGAGGGATAAATCAACCGATTCCCCCGAATCCGGTTCGTCCAAGTTCTGTTGGGGAGCGGGTACAGGGGGTGGCTCGATAAGTAAGCGGAGAAGCGGAGCCGGTAGTATCCGTAAAAGTTCCTGCTGTATTTCCCCGGACCGGGTGATCGTGCGGGGCGTATGCCGCGCCATGACGAACCCGTCATCCGCCTTGCGCACACGCAGGTTGTACAAAGTGGCGATCCCTTTGCACAGACGTTCACCCGAGGTGTCGCGCAAGGAATAGATGCAAATAGGCTTTTCGGCGAGACTTTCTTCCACCGCCAGCGACTTATACCGCTCCGGGTTTGTCCGTGCTAGCAATCGTAGAACATCCCGTATCGTTCCTCCCTGGACGAGTGGATTGCCCAGAGCGGTATACGGGGGCGACAAAGAAACCTGTTGCCCGGACAGGAATGTATCGAGCGAGGCATCATCATAGTGGAACAATCCGTTCGCGCTTTCGAATTCCACCACGACGCTTCTTTTCTGGTCGGGAGCGACCGCCCGGTAGACGGTCTTGCCTGCTGAGAAGACCCCGGATATTTTCGTCTCCGGTGAGGACATTCCATCCAGTCGCATTCTCCATTGTCGTATCGTCGACAGCGTCCTGTCGATGTGCATAGAATTGCTAAGTGTGGTGAGCAAACGTTGGTTGTCGGCGTTGAGGCTGCTTATAAGAAGCCCCTCCCCCTTCCCTGCTTTCCACTCATCCGCGGTTAAATTACCCAGCAGACGCGAAATGAAAGATTTATGGTTTAAACCGTCGTTCTGTGGAAACGAGGCGAAAGGCTGGAGCAGTTTCTCGATGTCCGCCAGCGTTTGCGCCGCCTCGCCGACTGTCACACTGACCGTCAAGTTTGCTTTAGTGGGCTTCCGGTAGATCAGCAGTAATCCGGGGGACGGAATGGAACCGAGATCGTACTGCGCCAGAAAAGACGCGAAATCGGTTTCGGGCTGTTGATCGACCGTCGGATGCACTACCGCTTCCGGCAGATCCTCCAGAAGAATGGTGCGATCAAACTCCTCGCTGAAGCGGAGCAGTTGTCGGTCGAACGCGACCCGACTTGACGCCGTTTTTTGGGCGGTTGTGGTTTGGGCTTCGGCGTTCGCTGAAACGCAAACCGTCGGGCACACGAGCAAGCCCACTAGGGCAAAACAGAGCACGAAATTTAAGCGGTACATTGTGGTTGGTGTCAGGTGAATCGCCTCTTGATTTTCCGGGTCGTCGCCGCGCGGTGCGTCGGTTTATAGAGTCGACCGCCCCGAAGTCTGTAAACTGAGGTGTTGTTGATTTAGAGCGCGGCAGGGGGCGCACCCTTCAACGGGGTTGCTGTTCATCGCGAATGAGCGTCGCGCACGTAAAAATACATCAGCGAACCGCCCCGTGGTGACTGCGACGGCGCAGGCTCTAAGCGCATCTCCCGGCGACTCCAGCGCGGCGGGTACAGCGTATCGCCATCCTTCCCGCGCAGATAGAACTGCGCCAGATCGCCGCCGTCGCTGTTGATCGCGCCCCACACCTTCCGCCGTAGCCAGAACCGTTGCACATCGGCGACCGTCCAACCGCCCGCGAGTGGGATGCCGTAGCGGTGCGCATAGATGCTCGCGGTTTCCGAGTCTGGCTCCTTGACGAAAAGCAGGTACAGGCGGTCGCTGTTTTCGGTCCAACCGAGCGAAACACGCGTGGTGCGCATGTGGTCCACAATCGGGATGTGTCCGGCTTCGGCGGGTGTAGACGCCACCGGCTGTTTCACCGGTGGCGCACCGGGTATCGGGAACGGTTGCAGGGCGAGCGGCTTGCCGTTTCGCACGAGGCACTGCGCGGCGTCGGCGGCGAAGTCGAACCGGCGGGACATTTCGGCGGCGGGCGGTTGGTGCAGGGCGAGGAAGCGCGGCTTGCCGGTTTCACGGTCATAGCGTACGCCGAATGTCCAGCGGTGTCGGGGCAGACCCGAAAGGCGCGTTTTACCGTTGATTACGACCGGTCCGACGTGATGCGCCATGGTTTTTCCTTCGGTCGCAAAAAACAATCCGTTCCATGCCGCGACGACCTCGCCTCGCCCGGTGCTATTCAGATGCGCCGCCGCGTCCATCACACCCCTCTCCCAGAACTGGACCGAGTTATCGAATGGCTTGGCGTCGTCCTCGTCCTGATCGTAAATTTCGAGGCGCAAACCGGGGTTGCTGGCGAAATCGAAGCAAACCAGTTCCGCGAGTGTGCCGTCGCTGTCGGGCTGGCTACGCCAGCGCGTGACGCCGGGGTGTGGTAAGTCCTGCGTCTCACGTTGCCAGTCGTTCGCGGCGAGTCCGGCCGGCGCGGCCGGCGCCAGCCCGAAGCGGATCGGGAGCGGTCCGACGAAAAACGCGACAAGGCCACCCATCAGAGCAAAAATCGTAACCACGATAAGCAGAGGAGGCAATCGCCGACGGCGGGAACTAATTTTTGTCATGTCGCTATATTTTAATTGTATCGTTGGGAGGAAGGGAATCGATTACAGCTTACAGGGAATGGCTCCGGATGGGGATGCGCGGTGAATAGACCGCTCCAGTATGTGAATACTTCCCCTAACCCGGAACCTGTTCCCTATCCCCTGTTTCCCTATTCCCTTCCTCACCAATTCATGATAAGTTAGGAGGCGGGAAATTCGTACAATTTTCCGCCCATTTCCCCGGTTATTTGATAGCAAGACACGCAAGATATGGCTACCACGAACAAAGATTATTATGAGATTTTAGGCGTCGAGCGGGATGCCGACACCGACACCCTGAAAAAAGCGTACCGCAAGCTCGCCCGCCAGTATCACCCGGATGTTAATCACGAAGCGGGTGCGGAAGCCAAGTTCAAAGAGGTGCAGTCCGCCTACGATGTGCTTTCCGACACGGAAAAGCGGGCGCGGTACGACCGCTATGGTGCGGAAGGCGTTTCCGGCGGCGGCGGACCTGGCGGTGACCCGTTCGGGGGCTTCGGCGATATTTTCGACCTGTTTATGAATCAAGGCGGCGGCGGTAGACGACCCGGTGGACCGGAACGCGGCGGCGATGTACGCTACGACCTGCAAATCACGCTGGACGACGCGTATCGTGGCGGCGAGAAGACCGTTACCCTGCCCCGTGTCGAAACGTGTGGGACGTGCAAAGGGAACGGCGCGGAACCGGGCACGAAGCCGGAAACCTGTACCCAGTGTAGCGGCGCGGGGCAGGTGCGGCGTGTGCAAAACGTACCCTTCCTCGGTATGGTGCAGACCATGGCACCGTGCGATAAATGTTCCGGCACGGGCAAGATCGTCAAGTCGCCGTGTAAAACCTGCACGGGGCGCGGGCGGGTTCGCGCCGAGCGTTCGGTGACGATCCCGATTCCGGTCGGTGTCGCGGACGGAATGCAGATGCCGCTCACCGGCGAAGGGAACGCGGGCGCGAACGGCGGCGGTGCGGGCGATCTGTATGTGTTCTTTAATGTCACCCCGCACCCCCTTTTCGAGCGCGAGGGCGCGGATCTGTACGCCGAAGTGCCGATCTCGTACACGCAAGCCGCATTGGGTGACACCGTTCCCGTCCCGACTCTGTCCGGTGACATGCAGACGGTCACTGTCCCCGAAGGCACGCAAACCGGGACCCAGTTCCGTGTGCCGAAGCAGGGGATGCCGGACATTCGCTCGCGCACCCATGCCAAAGGCGACCTGCACGTCACCGTGACGGTGCAAACGCCGAAAAAACTCTCCGACGCCGAGCGCAAACTTTTGGAAGAGTTAGCCGTTCTGCGCGGCGAAAAAGGCGGCGAGATCGCCCCGGTCGCGGAAGAGCACAAAGGCGTTTTCGACAAGCTGAAAGACATCTTCACCGGGCATTAAACCTATGGTCGAACAACGTTGGGCGGAAATCGAAGTCGCGGCGTCGGGAGATGCCGCGCAGGAAGCGACCGGCGCGGTAATGACCGAGATCATCGGCGCGGCGGGCTACGCCGTGTCGGCGGTCGCTGTCACGGCATACCTGCCGGTGGACGACCGACTGGAAAACACGCTACTCACCCTCAAGGGTGCGCTACACGACATAAAGCGCGTCCAGAAGATCCCCGGCTCGTCGGATGAAATCACGATACGGTTCGTCGCCGAGGAAGATTGGGCGACGGCGTGGAAGCAATACTTCAAGCCGCAAAAGATCGGCGAACGATTCGTGGTCAAACCGACCTGGGAGGAGTACGACGCCGCGCCCGGCGATGTTGTGATCCAGATCGATCCCGGCATGGCGTTCGGGACCGGACTCCACGCCACCACACGACTCTGCCTGGCGGGATTGGAGCGACACATCTTTCCCGGCGCGACGGTCGCCGATGTCGGGACCGGCTCGGGGATTCTCGCTGTCGGAGCGGTCTTGCTCGGGGCGGGTTCCGCCGAAGCGGTAGACAACGATCCCCTCGCGGTTCGCATCGCGCAGGAAAACGTGGACCTGAACGGCGTCGCCGACCGGGTCACGGTGTGCGAAGCGGCGCAACCACCCGCGGGCGAATTCGATTTCGTCGTCGCGAACATTTTAGCGCATGTCATTATCGCGCTGTCCGCCGAACTCTTCCGCGCGACAAAGCCGGGCGGCTGGCTGATTTCCTCCGGGATTTTGGCGGGACCGTCCGCGGAACAGGTGGCGAAGCAACTGCGCAGTGTGGGTTATGGCGACACCGAGATCCTGACCGAGGGTGAATGGGCGTCCGTGGTGGCGCGTCGGTAATACTACTCTTAACAAAAGCATAACTATAATTTAATGTCGCCTTAATCATGGCTTAATAAAAGCCCCTTACAATAAATCTAAAGTAGGAGGCAAGTTATGCCCGTGATCCGCCCTGGTTTATTTCTCGCATGTCGCCGCATGGTCTCGTTGTTTTCTTTCTTCGGAGCAGTCGCTGTGCTGTTTTGCAGTGTCGGTTGCAACGAAAATGCCGACGAAACCGTGGGTGCTACAGCTCCTCCCGCCAAACCTGCTGCTGCCGATAGCGCGATCACCGCGTCCCCCTCTGCCGCTGGCACCGTCACCAAATCCGCGGACACCCGTGTGCCTCTGTCGGGCGATCCCAAATAAACCCCATTCTGAAGGAAAAATTCATGAACCTATCTCGTCGATCAGCATTCACACTCATTGAATTGCTTGTTGTTATTGCTATAATCGCTATCCTCGCCGCGATTTTATTTCCTGTTTTCGCCCAAGCCCGTGCTAAAGCGCGGCAGGCATCCTGTCTGAGCAACCTCAAGCAGGTCGCCATCGCCATGCTCAGTTACGTGCAGGATTATGACGAAACGTTCCCCTCGATGACGGGCGGTGGTACCGGCGGCGATGAAAAAACCGGTCTCCAACCCTATGTCAAAAACTGGGGCATTTTTTACTGCCCGGACCGCAACGCCGAAATAGGTTCCGCCATCAATGCCGACAATCCCATCGGTGAAAACCGCCGCATGGGCTACGGATACAACTGGTCGTCCGGTTATGGCATCGCTATCGACAGTGACGATAGCGAGAACTCGCTGTGGCGACGGGGCGACGGTCTGGTCGGTCGCCGTGACCCGCTACGCCCGCCCGGCGATCAAGGTCTTGCCGGAACGCCGCTGGCGGACATCAAAGCTCCCGCAATGTTCTTTATGTATGGCGATACCGGCGATACACCACGCATGACGCTGGGACGTGATTACTTGCAGCGACAGAAAGACTGCCCTTCGTACGCCGGATCCGGCTATTACAACGCCCTCGTCGGAAACCCGCGACACAACGGTGGTAATAACTTCTGCTTTGGGGACGGACATGTGAAGTGGTTATCGTTCGTCGCCAAGGTGTACGATCCCTATGCGACAGGGCGAACCGAGTGCAATATGCAGGTAGTCGCCGATCCATGTATGTGGAGCAAGAATTACGACGGCTCCAACAACCCCGGCAACTGTCGCCCATTGTAGTTGAAAACCAAAACCCAAACCGCCGGTGTGATTGCGTTGGAACATCACACCGGCGGAATGTATGCCTTATTCGGTTCCGTTCTCAAATTCGACCCGACCCACTCCCATACGTGCTTTCGCTGATTCGGGGATTGAACCCCACTACACTATTCCACACTCGATGGCGGTGTAGGCGACGGCGACGGGGTGACATCGAGCGTGACATACACCATCTTGTCGGTCTTAAAAAAGAACGGGCGGAAAATCGCGGATACGTAGTTCGCGATAGCCGCGCCTCCCGTCAGGAATGCGATATTCAGTGACAGCGCGATCATCAACCCGAGTACTAACCGCCGCCGCGAATGGTTCGCTTCGGCGGCGGTCACATCCCCGGGGTGTGGCCGCTCCGTGAAATCTTCGAACGAATTACTCATCACCCTATTATACGGCGATTCACAGCCCGAGGTTTCGTAACGACGTGCGCACCCTGTCGGCAGCCTCTTCGGCGTTCGGGGCGAGATCCTGCGGGGCGAGGATTTCGGCGGCGATATAGCCGGAGTATCCGGCAGTTTTCAACCCGCGCAGGAATCCGTCCAGATTAATCTCCCCCTCGCCGGGCAGGAGGCGTTCGCCGTCTTTTGCGCCCGCAGGTCCGACGCCTTTCGGTGCGTCGTTGATGTGCACGTGAACGATTTGCGCGTCGGTCAGGGCAGCGACTTCCGCCTCGCCTGCGCCGGTGGTGTAGCAATGGTACGAGTCCACCAACAGCCCGATGTTGTCCAGCCCGATTTGTTGGATCAAATCCAGCGTGGTGGGAATGTCATACACCGTTTCGTAAGGACCTGCCGCGTTCGCGCCGTTTGCCCGCAGATGGTGCGGCCCGACCCATTCGAGACCGAAGCGGATGTCGCTATCACCGAAGATCTTACCGACTTCGGTGAACCGACGGATGGTGCGTGCGATCCACTCGTCCTGCGGAACGTCGGACGACGGCAACATCCAGGTCAGGCATCGGGTACATCCGAGCGACGCCATCAGTTCGGCTTGCGCGGGGAGTTTGGCGATTCCTTCTCCAAACGCTTCGTCGGTGTTGCGCCACTGCACATCGAGCCCGAATGTCGCCAGTGCCACGCTTTTCTCCAGCAGGTAATCGTTCGCCGCCGACACATCGCCGAGCGTTTCGACCAACTGCTTCGCCGCGCCCGCCCCGGTATCCACGCCACTGAAGCCGTGCCGCGCCGCAAGGTCAACAAACTGCATCAGATTCAGGTTGCCCGCACCGAGGCGAGCCGAGTTCAAGGATAATTTCATGATGTCTCCGCGAGGGGAATAATCCGCCGCCGCCGTGTGCCGATTATTTCGAAGGCACCCGCTTGTTATACCCGGTGCCACGAATTCCATACAATATGCTACAATCAACGCTATGCAAATCGCCTGTTTCCCCGCCATCATCGCCGCTCGCGATGAAGCCGACGCCACCACGCAAAACCCTGTACCAACCGACCCCATGCCGCGTTGGGACACATCCGCATTCTTTCCCTCCCTAAATTCACCGGAGTTCGACACCGCTTTCGACGCGCTTATCGCGGAAATCGCCGCACTGCGACAACTCTGGGACCGCGAGAATATCGCCGCTCGCATTCCGAAGAGCCAGACCGCATCGGCGGAGATTGTTCGCGCCTACGAAGCGGCGACAAACGCTTATAATGCGCTTCTCGACAACTCGCGCATCGTCAACGGCTATATCGCGCTGTTCACCAGCACCGATTCCCGAGACGCGCTGGCACAGGCGAAGCGGAGCGAACTGCAAAAACATCTGGTCACGCTCGGGGTTTGCGGGACGCGATACACGGCGTTTTTAGGCTCGCTCGACCCGGAGTCGCTTCTTGCCGCATCAGAGATCGCACGCAAGCACGAATACTACATCCGCGAAGCGCAGATCGCCGCGACGCACCAAATGTCACCTGCTGAAGAAGAATTATCCGCGCTACTATATCCGTCCGGTGGCGGGGCGTGGTCGAAACTGCATAGTGATCTGACGTCGCAGTTAGCGGTACCGTTTACCGGTAAAACCGGCGAAACCCAGGCTCTGCCGATGAGTGTGATCCGGGCGATGGCGACCGACCCGGACGGCGACACCCGCCACACCGCTTATGAAGCCGAACTCGCCGCTTGGCAGACCGTCGCCGTGCCGCTCGCCGCCGCGATGAACAGCATCAAGTACGAAACCGACGCCATCGCACAGCAACGCGGCTGGGAATCACCGATAGACTCCGCCGCATTCGGCAACCACATCGACCGCGAGACGCTGGACGCAATGCTTTCGGCAGCACGAAAATCGTTCCCCATGTTCCGCAAATATCTGAGAGCCAAAGGGAAAGTGGTCAGCGGCAAGCGGTCAGCTACCAACCCCGGAGAGGACGGCGCGCCTGCCTCTGACCACTCCCTCCCCTGGTACGACATGTTCGCCCCGGTGGGAGACGCGGCGGCGAATAAGGCATATTCATGGGCGGAAGCGGAAACTTTTGTTGCTGAACAGTTCGGCGTGTATAGCCCGAAACTGCGCGGGTTTGCCGAACGTGCCTTCAGAGAAAAGTGGATTGACGCCGAGTCGCGCCCCGGTAAAAGCGGCGGGGCGTTCTGCATGAGTATGCGCGGGAGCGAATCGCGCATCCTGCACAACTACCGCCCGTCGTTCGACAGCGTTTCCACACTCGCGCACGAACTCGGTCACGGTTACCACAACCTATGTCTGGCGGAACGCACCGCCCTGCAATCCGGCACCCCGATGACCCTCGCGGAAACGGCGAGCATTTTCTGCGAAACTATCGTCAAGGAAGCCGTTTTGAAGACGGCGAACCCAGCGGAGCAGGTCGCGATCCTCGAAGCGTCCCTGCAAGGGCAGTGCCAGGTGGTGGTGGATATCACCAGCCGCTTCCTGTTTGAGAAAGGGGTGTTCGAGCGGCGGCGCGAACGCGAACTTTCCGTGGACGAGTTCTGCACCCTGATGACCGACGCGCAAAAAGATACGTACGGCGACGGACTGGACGAAACGAAGCTGCACCCGTTCATGTGGGCGGTGAAAGGGCATTATTACGGGGCGACGTTCTACAATTTCCCGTACATGTTCGGTCTGTTATTCGGGCTAGGGCTCTACGCGCAGTATCAAACCGAGGGGGAATCGTTCCGCCCACGCTACGATGAACTGCTGTCACGCACCGGAATGACCGAAGCAGCAACGCTCGCGAACGGTTTCGGGATCAACATTCGCGACGAAGCGTTTTGGAAAAGCAGCCTCGATCTGATCGGACAGGACATCGAGAAATTCATCGCGCTGACCGCATAATAGGGATTCCACCACAGAGGGCACAAAGATTAAGAAGGACACAGAGTGTTTTAAGGATGTGACTTGCCGGTTTCGGTGAGACGTTACACTGGCGAGCGAAGCAAAAACTTTAAAAACCTTTGTGTCCTTCTTAATCTTTGTGCCCTCTGTGGTGGAACCCTGTTACCAGCGGATCTTGCCGACGGCGACGGCGACGACGAGAATGACGGAAACGGCGAACATGATCAGCGAAACCGGGGAGTACAATGAGTCTGTGCCAGTGATAAGTAGCGACATCCCCGCTCCGGCGACGATACTGCCGCCGGTGATCCATTCGACCTTGACGCCGCGCTTGTAACCGACCGCCCGAAGGACGATCTCGCCTAAGATACCGCCGATAATCGGCGCGGTGAAGAATATGTAGAAGCCGATATGTTGCAGGAGGATACCCGCAATGCCGCCCGACACGATTCCGGCGATGATCGCCAGGGCGAACCGCTCGGGACGGATCTGAAACAGCGGAGACGCCCCGAGATTCGCGCAGTTCTTGCACAGGAATCCTACCGGTCCGGGGACAAAACAATCCGGGCAGATCGGTGTCGCGCAACGGACGCAGGCAAGCGCGGTTTGAACCTTGGGATGACGGGCACAATAAACAGGCTCGGTAGGCACGGTGGGGTTGTCTCCTTTTTGAATACGCGGTGCCGATAATTTAAAGACACACGATCCAATCTCCTGCGTCATCTATCGTAATGCTTGTAATGCTAAAGGTGTTCTGTTACGTTGTCTTTTTGTCCTTCGCGGACGGCGCCAACACTTTGTTGGATCGGTCTCACCTGCGGTGCTGGGACTACGTGTGCGAGTCGGGTTAGCCCTTGCTGTTTTCCCGCGAGTTCACCGCGTCCGGGTTCGACATTTCATGTTGGAACCGGAAGCGGGGAACGCGCGGGTAAGGGCCGAACCAGAAGCACCAAGCATTAATACCGCCCCGCAGGTGAGACTGATCCAACACAGTGTTGGCGCCGTCCGCGAAGGA
The DNA here is from genome assembly GCA_014381035.1 of Armatimonadota bacterium. The sequence continues at coordinate 80 of JACMIS010000425.1, read as the reverse complement.
CAAAAAAAAAGAAAAAGAAAAAATGAGTAGTGAATCTTCACATAGTGTTGCCGGGGGGTGGTTGGGGGCATATTATTTTG
>JACMIS010000424.1 GCA_014381035.1 Armatimonadota bacterium | reverse complement strand
TGCCGTCTTCGGGGCGGCACTCGCGGACCTTTCCACCGGGCGCAAGGCGCAAGCGAGCGCGACGATTGCCGGTGTCCGGGAATCGTCCGTGCCGAGCGCACCCCTGATTGCCGACTACATCCGGTTGATGTCTGGCGAGGCAACGCGCCTTTCCGCCGACTATGCGAACATCGCGCCCGAAGAGCCAAACCTGTTGCGGCTGGAAATCGCCGCCTTTATTGCGTTGCGCACCAGGAATACGGCGCGAGCGGAACTGCTTCTATCCGCGCTGCTCGCCCGCCCGGAAATGAAGCGGCTTCAAGAAGATACTGCGCTCGTTCTGCCGTTCGACCCCGAAACGCTCGCCGAAGGGTGCGCGGGGACCTTACCGACCGCGCTGGGTTTTCCCGAGCCGGCGCAAAACGAACGCCCCCTTTCCGGACGTGTCTCGTTCTCGCCGCCTGCCGGGGTCAACTTACAAACAATCGGGTATGTCGCTTTCAGCGTGGATGGGGGACATTTTTCGGCGTCCACGAACTATCCGCCGTTCGTCGCGGACTGGAATACGCCTCGCGTTCCGAACGGCGAGTACACGCTACGTACGCAGGTTTTCGACCGTGCTCAACGACTGATCAAGGAGACGGCGCGGACGGTGACGGTGCGCAACACGGGCAGTGTGACGACCTCGAATCATTTGACGGAAGCTGAGCGTGCGGATTTACGTCGCCGTTTACTCGTTCTCCTCACGCCGCGCCCGAGCCGGAAAGCCGCCCATTTTGTGCTCGCCGAACGTGCGGTGGCGGAAGGGGACTCGGCGACGGCGTTGTCGCACATCGAATCCGTGGTCGCGATTGATCCTGATTACCGCAATGCCCGCGCCTCGTTGCGTACTTTCAATCGGCAGGTCGCGGGACCGTGCGAGGGAATCTGGAAAGGACAGACGACGGAACGTATCGTCGCTTTGACATTCGACGACGGTCCGAACCCATCACCCAACCGAACCCCTGCCCTGCTGAATGCGTTGCAAGAGGTGAAGGCATCGGCGACGTTTTTCGTGGTTGGCAAGATGGTCGAGAAATCGCCCGAATTGGTTACGCGTATGTTTAACGAAGGGCACGAGATCGCCAACCATTCATTTTCGCATCCGAACCTGACGTATCTGACCGCCTCCGCCGTGGAGAGGGAGTTGTGCCGGACTTCGGTGGCAGTGCGCGATTTGACCGGGGTCCGACCCCGTTTCTACCGTCCGCCCGGCGGTAATTTCAATACGCAAACGGTGGATGCCGCCCGCGCCCTCGGTCTCGCGGGAGCGTACTGGACGCTCGACGCGATCCGACTGGAAACCGCCCCGCTCCCCCCGCGAGAGCTGACGAAATACGTTCTGCAAAATGTGCGCCCCGGTTCGATTGTGCTTCTTCATAACGCCCCGGACAATACGGTCGCCGCTGTTCCCGATATTGTACGCGGTCTGCGCGAGCGCGGTTACAAGATCGTGACGATGTCGGAGTTGCTCAAACGCTCGAAGCCGATTCTAAAAACCGCCGCTACCCCCAAAAACGCCCGCATGTTCGATGGCGGCGAGTAGACACTATTCTTTTCCTTTTCCTTTTGTTTGTCCTTCGCGGACGGCGCCAAC
>JACMIS010000423.1 GCA_014381035.1 Armatimonadota bacterium | reverse complement strand
GGTGGTGGGGGGTGGGTCCTCCCCCCCCAAGCCGCTTTACTCCCTTACCCCCGGCGTGTTAAAGCACCACGGGCGGATTCGCGGGAAAACAGCAAGGGCTAACCCGGAAGGCAAAACTGGAACCCAGCACCGCAGGTGAAACCGATCCAACGATGCGTTGGCGCCGTCCGCGCAGGACAAAAAAGAAAAGAAAAAGAAACACGAGGACACCATGAAAAACAAAATTGTACTGATACCAATCGCTTTAGTTGTCGGATTCGGTAGCTATATGGCACTGCATCCCGGGCTTGCGTATTCGGAACCGCGCATGATCTCGGGTAAGCCGACCGTGTTTGCCCAACAGCAGACCCGATACACCATTGATCCGGCGCACGCCAGCATCTATTTCGAGATCACCCATCTGGGGTTGTCGCAGACGCATGGTCGGATCAACAAGTTTAGCGGCACGATCCTGGAGGATGAGAAGGAGCCGGAGAAATCCAGTGTGGAGTTCACCGCTCGGATTGATTCCATTGATACCGGGGTTCCCGCCCGCGACGAGCACCTCCGCAAAGCCGACTTTTTCGACACCGAGAAGTATCCCGAACTTTCCTTTAAGAGCAAAAAGGTCGTCAAGGCGAAAAACGGTTACGTCGTGATTGGCGATCTCACGATCAAAGGCAAGACCAAAGAAATCTCCCTCCCTTTCAAGCACTATGGTCCCTACACCATGAAGGGAATGGGGGAACAACCTGCCCGAGTCGGTGTCGTCGCCGAACCGATCACGATCAAGCGTAGCGACTTCGGCGTCGGCAGCACGGACAAGTTGCCCGACGGAACGGTTGGCGTCAGCGATGAGGTCGTTGTGCGCATCTCGCTGGAAGGAACGCGGGATAAGTAACCGCCTCAAGTTAAAAAAGATTTCGCAGCCTGCGGATTTTTAATCCGCGGGCTGTCGATTTTTATAGATCCCATTCGACTATTTAGTGAAGGAACAAAAATGAACTACATGTTACTGATTTACCAGGAAGAGAATACTCCCGGACAGACAGAAGACGTGCATGATGACTGTGTGAAAACGTGCGAGGGACTGGTAGACCGCCTCTGGGCGAGCGGGCAATATGTCGCGGCCGGCATTCTCCAGCCCACAGCGACCGCGACCAGTGTACGGTTGCGCGAAGGCAACCGTATTGTCACCGACGGTCCGTTCGCCGAAACGCGCGAACAGCTCGCCGGTTACTTGATGGTCGAGGCGAATACCCTGGATGAGGCAATAGCAATCGCCATGCAACACCCGGTAGCAAAGACCGGAACCGTCGAAATCCGTCCGGTGATGGAAATTCCCTTTCTGACACCCTCCGGTGCCATGGGAAACAGTAACAAATGACCTGGTTCGAAAGGCAATTCCAATGACAGACACAACACAACCGACAACGACCCTGACCCCGCACATTTCCTGCCGCAAGGCTTCGGAAGCGGTGGAATTCTATCGGAAGGCGTTCGGAGCCGAGCCGATCAGCGTGATGAACACCCCTGATGGCAGAGTGATGCACGCCGCACTCAAGTTTGGCAGTTCCATGATCTATCTCGTGGACGAGTTTCCCGAGCACGGCGGTCAAAGCCCGCAGAGTCTCGGCGGCAGCCCGGTGACGCTTCACCTCCAGGTCGCCGACTGCGACGCGGTCTTCGCTCACGCGGTGGAGTCAGGGTGCGACGTGGCAATGCCGTTAGATAATATGTTCTGGGGCGACCGCTGGGGGATGCTCACCGATCCATTCGGACACAAATGGTCGGTCGCGACTACTATCCGGCAGATGTCGCCCGAGGAAATGCAGAAGGCGATGCTGGAAGCACCCGGCTGCGGGGCAGAGATAAAATGAGTGATAGCGGATTATCACAAGCGCGTCTCGACCACATGCAAGCGGTTATGACCGGCTATGTCGAGCGCGGCGAAGTACCAGGTATCGTCACGCTGATCAGTCGGCGTGACGAGGTATACGTCGCCACCATCGGCAAAAAATCGGTGGACAGCAGCGACCTCATCGGGCGCGACACGATCTTCCGTGTCTCCTCCATGACCAAACCCATCGTCGCCGCGGCGACGATGGGTTTGGTGGAGGAGTGCAAACTCCGGCTGGACGAACCGGTGGATCGGCTGCTCCCGGAACTGGCGGATCGCAAGGTACTGAAACGGCTCGACGGGCCGCTCGACGACACCGTGCCTGCGAACCGACCGATCACCGTGCGCGACCTGTTGACTTTTCGCATGGGTTTCGGGATGGTTCTGGCACCGCCGGACACGTTCCCGATTCAGAAAGCGATGGACGGGCTGGATCTCGGACAGAACGGACCAAGCGCGGCGACGACACCGGAGCCGGACGAGTGGATGCGCCGCCTCGGAACACTCCCGCTCCTGCACCAGCCGGGCGAAAAGTGGATGTACAATACCGGGTGCGATGTGCTCGGCGTCCTGATCGCCCGCGCCTCCGGTCAAACCCTCGAATCGTACTTGCGCGAACGCCTCTTCGCCCCACTCGGCATGCAGGACACCGGATTCAGCGTCCCGGAAAGCGAAATCCACCGGCTGGCGACGAGCTACGAAACGAACGTCGAGACCGGAGCGAACGAGGTATATGATCCCGCTGTCGGCGGTCAGTATAGCCGCCCGCCCGCGTTTCCGTCCGGGGCGGGCGGTCTCGTCTCCACGGTGGATGACTACCTTGCCTTCAGTCAAATGATGCTGAACCGGGGTAGGCATGGAAACGAGCGTGTCCTTTCACGGCTGTCTGTCGAAGCAATGACAACCGATCAACTAACTCCCGAACAAAAAGCAGGGGCAGGAATCATCCTCGGAGAGAATCGCGGTTGGGGATTCGGCATGTCCATCGTCACCCGGCGCGACGATGTGGCGTCGGTTCCCGGTCGGTTCGGTTGGGACGGCGGTCTGGGTACTTCGGCGTATGCCGATCCCCACGAGGAGTTGGTCGGGATTTTGATGACGCAGCAAGCCTGGACCTCACCGGAAGGTCCGAATGTTTATAACGATTTCTGGACATCGGTCTACACGGCGATTGATGACTGACGAAAGAAGATGCCCCCACCCCCAATTATGGGGGAACCAGCCCCCATAACTGGGGCACTCAAAAATAGAAAGGACAGGAAAACAATCATGGAAGCGACACCGACCAAAGAAAGCCATGTTGTTTCGGAGCCGTCGGCGGATTTCGCCCCATCTCGGTTCGAGAACGGTGCGGCGATGGTGCTCGCCGGAGTTACTCAGCATTACACTTACGATTCTATGGGAGCCATCCCGGCGCAATGGCAACAATTCGGACCACGCATCGGCACCGTCCCGGAAAGGACTGGCACGGCAGACTACGGGGTGGTCGTCAGTACACCGGGTCAACCTGATTTCGACTACCTGACGGTATTCGAGGTTTCCGATACAACGGGATTACCTGCCGATTTCACGACGATGGAGATTCCCGCGCAACGATATGCGGTCTTCCCTCATACGGGACATGTTTCCACGGTGTGCGAAACGATTGACGCCATCTTTCGCAAGTGGTTACCCAAATCTGGATTTGAAGTCACCGGTAAGCCCGATTTACTGGAGCGATACGGCGAGAATTTCAACCCCGCAACGGGAGCAGGCGACATTGAAATCTGGGTGCCGATTAAAGGCTGAACGGAGAAAAATATGACGAACACCGAGATTGCTAAACCGAAAGTCGTGCCGCCCGACGAGTGGCTCACCGAACGCATGAAACTTCTCACGCACGAGAAGGAACTCACCAAACAGTACGACCGGGTAAACGCCGAACGGCGAAGACTCCCGATGGTGAAGATCGAGAAAGAGTACATCTTCGATACCCCCGACGGAAGAAAAAGCCTCGCCGACCTGTTCGACGGTCGCCGCCAGCTCATCGTCTACCATTTCATGTTCGATCCGACATGGGACAAAGGCTGTTCGGGTTGCACCAGTCTTGTGGATGCCATCGGGGACCTGTCTCTACTGAACGAGCGCGACACGACCTTCGTACTCACTTCGCGTGCCCCGCTTCCCAAGCTGGAAACATACAAGGCACAGAAAGGTTGGACACATACGTGGGTGTCGTCATTCGGTAGCGACTTCAACTATGACTTTCATGTCACGGCAGACAAAACCGTCGCTCCGGTCGAGTACAACTACCGGGAAGATGGCATTGAGGGAGAAGAGCACGGCTTGAGCGTTTTCTTCCGTGCTGACGATGACCTTTTCCATACCTACTCGGTCTATGCCCGTGGTTGCGAAAGCCTCACCGACGCGTACCGACTCCTAGATACGACTCCCTACGGCAGGCAGGAAGATTTCGAGGACTCGCCGCCCGGCTGGCCCCAAAAGCCAACTTACGGTGGATAGTCTTTTTTCTTTCTGTTGTCCTGCGCGGACGGCACCAACTCGCGGAAACGCGTTTCCGCTGCCATCGTTGGATCGGTTTCACCTGCGGTGCTGTGTCTCTGCTTTGTTATTCTGGCTCGGTCCTTTCCCGCGCATTTGCCGTCTCAGGTTTCAACAGTCCCGTTGAAACCTGAGACGGCGGATTCGCGGGAAAACAGCAAGGGCTAACTCGGAACGCAAAACAGGAACCCAGCACCGCAGGTGAAACCGATCCAACAAAGTGTTGGCGCCGTCCGCGCAGGACAACAGAAAGAAAAAAGGAAAAGACACCATCACTCACGAATCTTCTTGACTATGCGATGGATTCCCTACGCGCTCGTGCTTGCCGTCTTTCTTGCCCCGACGACATTCGCGCAAACGCCGACATCTACTCCGATCCCAACTCCTGTCCCGAAGAAAAAACCGATGAGTGAGACAACAGCCGACAAACCCGCCGAAAAAAAGCCGGACGACCCCAAGCCGGTGGACACTCCCGCGCCGATAGTCACGGAACACCAGATAACGGTAGACGGGGCACCGCTCCGATACCGCGTGACCACCGGAATGCTTCCCATCAAAAACGCACAGACCGGTGACACGGAAGCCAACGTCTTCTTTATGGCGTATACCGTCACCGAAGGAGCGAAGCACACGGGGGCGCGTCGCCCCCTCATGTTTTCGTTCAACGGCGGACCCGGTTCTGCATCCGTGTGGCTTCATCTGGGTGCACTCGGACCGAAACGTATCGCGATGCAGGGTGAAAAAGGGGACATGCCCGCGCCGCCGTATCACGTTGAGGACAACCCGAATACCTGGCTTCCCTATACCGACTTAGTGTTCATTGATCCAGTCGGCACCGGCTTCTCGCGCCCGACAAAACCGGACCTCGGCAAAAAATTCTGGAGTGTACAGGGCGACATCGATAGCATCGGCGAATTCATCCGGCTGTACCTATCGCGCTATGAGCGGTGGTCCTCGCCGTTGTTTCTGGTGGGCGAAAGTTACGGCACGACGCGTGGGGCGGGGATTGCCGGCTACCTGGTTGACCGGGGCATTGCATTCAACGGGATCGTACTGGTGTCGTCCGTGATGCAGTTTCAGACGTTGGAGTTCGACAGGGGGAATGACCTTCCGTATTCGCTGTTTTTGCCAACGTATACCGCGACCGCGTTTTATCACAAGAAACTCGCGCCCGAACTTTCCACCGATCTCGCCGCTACTTTGAAAGAAGCTGAAGTGTTCGCGGAGGGCGAATACACCGCCGCGTTGCAAAAAGGCGACCGCCTCGGTACCGACGAGCGCAAAAATGTCCTTGTCAAACTGGCGCGTCTGACCGGGCTTTCCGAAACCTACTTAGACGATTGTGATATGCGCCCGGAGATCTTCCGCTTCTGCAAAGAGCTTTTGCGCCGCGAAAAGAAGACCGTCGGGCGGCTCGACTCGCGCCTGACCGGGCGCGACACGGTGAACGCTTCGGAAACACCGGACTACGACCCATCCATGTCGGCGATCATGCCACCGTACACGTCCGCGTTCAACGATTATGTGCGCACCGCCCTCGGGTATAAAACCGACGACGTGTATCATATTCTCGGTACAGGGATCGGTGCGCCGTGGGACTGGCAGTCGCAGAACAAGTATGTCGAAACGGCGTCCGGGTTGCGCGACGCCCTGGTCAAGAACCCTCACCTGAAGGTTTTCGTCGCCTCGGGTTACTATGACCTCGCCACGCCGTATTTCGCCACCGAGTACACCCTATCGCACATGAGCCTGCCGAGCGATCTGCGTCCCAATGTCACAACCCGCTACTACGAAGCCGGACACATGATGTACATCCATTCGCCCTCCTTGCAAAAACTCAAGGAGGACGTTGCAATATTCATGAACAGCAAATAATAGGCATTGACAAACCCTGCACCTGTCGCTAAACCTGATAGTGACAGGGTTCCGGAAAGTAATCATGTGCCTATGTTCACTACAGTACAAACCAGAGAGTGGGAGTCGGCGATCACGGACTTCCTCATCCACATCGAAGCCAACCGTGCCAAAAACACGCGAGTTTTCTACGCCTCCCAACTGGCGGCTCTGCGCTCCTGGGCAGAATCCGAGGGGAGTGGTAGACCGGGGACCCTCTTTTCCGAATACCGTGTCCGTAACGCGCCGATCCCTGCGAGACCTATGCCTACAGATGAGGATGTGCGCAAACTTGTCGAGGCTCTCGGTGATTTCTGGGACCCGCGTAAGAACCCCGGTGCGCGTCGTATGCGCCCAGAGAGACGCGCCTTTCACAAGGCTCGTAATACCGCGATATTCCTCGGTCTACTCGATACCGCCTGCCGCATAGGCGAGATGCTGGAGATGCGTCTGGATGACTACAAGGTAGACGAACGTCGTGTGCTTGTTCGAGAAAGTAAAGGAAGACAGCCGAGACCACTTGTAGGTGGTTTACCCGATGACACGATCTACCAAAGTGCTTCAGGTTACGGGTTCGTCAATCGCATTTGTTTGCTTTGAAAGAAATAATGCCGCGTGATTCGGACAAAAATGTTTCCATGTCGCGTTGCGCTGAACGAACAGCCAGCGCTCGGGGGCAGTAGCATGATCCTCTGTGGAAACCGGCGTGAGAGCCACAGGCGCATCTGTGCGTGCGGTGCAACCGGGCGCGTCGCAGAGCAAAGACCTTCCGTCGAGTGAGCGGCTCATGCTCCCATAATACACAGTTGTTCGTGGCGGCGAATCCGCGAAGCGGCGTATTATTGCACCGAAAGCGGTAACAAATTCGCTTCCGTAACCAGCCCTTGACGCGCCGCCCAGACCGCGGCTTGCACCCGATCCGAAACGCCTAATTTGCCGATGATATGCTCGACGTGC
>JACMIS010000053.1 GCA_014381035.1 Armatimonadota bacterium | reverse complement strand
CGCGATGGCCCGGAACTGCGTTGCGGGAAAAGTCCGGATCAGATCGACGAACCGGAGGATATTCGGTCCGACCAGGGGGTAGGCGAGCAGGACATCCGGCGCGCCCGCCGCCGCGGTCATCTCCGCTTCCGCGATGGTGGCGCACTTGAACCGGGTTATGCCGTGCCGCATCTGCAGCCGAAGCACCTCGGCGAGTTTGTGGGTCTTCACATGCGGCCGCAGGCGGCCCACCGCCGCCGCCGAGCCGACGCACGCGACTATCCGCCGGGTGTTCTCCTCGACGCGGTCGGGGTAGACCAGCAGGGCGGGAGAAGGGACCTCCGCGACGTTGACCACGCGGTACCAGTCAGCACTCATCATTACGCAATGATTCTACGGAACACGGGAATACCCCTCGTTTTTCGTGGAGCAGCGGCGGCGGTTTCCGCAGAGCCGGCCCTCCGACGATCTTTCGCATTCGCGGGGAAAGAACGCAGCATCGGCCGCCGCAGTCGGTTCTGCCTATCGTGATGCCATCGATTCAGAGAATACTGCCCGGCGTGTTCTCGCGCCAGGAACCACCCGCCTCCCACTGTTTCTCGAAGGGCGTCGCTCCCGTAGCAGCAGCGATCAGGCACGGCGTGAGAAAGGTACGGATCTGCATGGCGCTCCCCTCGCCGGGGTCGGATTTGGCGAGAAATTGCCGCCACTGCTTCGTCTTCGCGTCATCGCTGGCGAAGGCATCCGTGAGGGCGAACGGGACGCCGTCCGGCGGCAGAGGTGTCCCACGACGGATGAACGTCGCTCGCACCGCATCCACGAGACGCTGTCCGTCGAAGGCGAACATGCGACTCAGGTACCACAGGTCGTAGAAATCTTTCATGCGTGTGTTCGCGATGCCGAGATTGACCATCGCTTCGCACTTCTCGGCGACCACGGTCTCGCGGGGATAAACACGCAGGGTCGGGGCAGGCAGTTCGGGTAGCAGAGTGGGTATATACTCCTCCTGTGGCGCGGGTGTGACCGCTTCCCCGAAGGCGATGTCTATCTCGACGCGAGGGCGGGCGGTGGCAAGAGCGGTCCCGATTTCGACGTGTAGCCCGCGGTACACGCGCCCTTCTGACCGTTCCTCGACGGTCAGGGTGTCCGCCAGAAACAGCACGCCGTCGCTCGCGCAGGGGATCGCCGCGATTTCCGCGACAACCCGCCGCATCGCGTCCACGGAGCTATCACCCGACCCCATAAAGTCGAGATCGCGGGTGGCGCGGTGCGGTTTGTCCTGCCAGATCGTAAACAGGGTCGCCCCTTTGAGGACGAAGCGGTCGCGATGCGCCGACACCGACAATCGGTATAGGAACCGCTCGCCGACGTAGCGGATCAGCGTCAGTGCGATATCGTCACCGTTCGCGCGGGCGCGGTTACGCAGTCGCTGGAAGACGGACGCCCCGACGTTGCGCTCGCCATGTGGCTTTTTCGGCGCACCGGTCTCGGCGGCGTTTCCGGTGTCGCTCATTGTGCCGCTACGCTTTCGAGGTACGGTCGCATCACATTCGCCACGCGGCAGATTTGCGCATACTGCCACAGTTCGTCCATGCTCGCCGCCCGTTTCCGATAACACTCCCGGAGTGCCTCGATGGCGACATCTACACCGATCCGATTCCGGAACTTGAAGCAGTCGACGACCGTTTTCGCGGGATTATAGACGCGCAAGGTCGCCCCTCCGATGTTCGCTTGCTCGACGCCCGCCGTGAACGGCCGATCGCTCATCCGTACGACGCGGATCGCGGGATAATCTATAGCGGGAACATGGTCACGGGTCGGCAGGGCGATCCACACCGCGTGCGGTGCCTGCGTCGTCAGCCCGTGCCAGCGCAATGCGGAAAGAAGGCAGATAACGGCATGGGGGACGCGCAAACAAACCTCGGCAAGGGACAGGTCGTCTCCCTGCACAGGGGTCTCGTTGGCGACAAAATAGATGCCGCGCCCGGAGCGCTCCAGCAGTCCCCGCTCATATAAACGCTGTAGGTGCGTGGGCGATATGCCCTGTGTAGCCAGGTCGCGTGCACGAACCAGGCCTGCCTGGCGCACGAAACGCAGGACCTGTCCTGCCCGCCCACCCCCGTCTTCGTTTGTGATGCTGGTCGCCTGTGTCATATGTGTCATAGAAAAGTCTATCTGAAATCGGTATACTATATCACAATTTTATACACTATTCGGCAGAAATATCACCTCGTTCACGCCCCATCGCTCGGCATCTTCGACTTCGAACGAGTAGTTCGCCACTGGTTGATTCTTCTCCCCCATCGCCGACTCGATGGCGTCGAAATAAAGCAGCAGCGCGTCCCGGACGGTGGCATAATACTCGGCTTCCCACACGGCCAGTGCAGATTGGATAGCGGCCGGATTGTTGCTCATGCGGTCGCTCCGTGTTGCTGTCCCGACTTAGCGAGTACGATTTCGATGGCGATCGGTCGCCCGAGTTCGGCCGCGAACGCTTCTTCCAAATGTCGGCAGTGTCGACCTTCGATGTATTGCCGGGAGAACGCTGACGGCGCGGCTAGCCGTGCTGTACCGGCGTCTCTGTCCAGGTCGAGCAGCTGCAGCATTCGAATGTGTGTCTCGAACGTCGGTTTGTTCACCGAAACTGACAAGCGTCTCAGTACCCCGTTCCAGATGCCACAGAGTAGCGACTCGCCGATCCCGGTCTCTTCGGCGGAACCGAAGGTTCCGGCATCATCCCCTGGGGGATTTATAGGGGAGATCCCGTCCGAACCGGACGTAAGCACTTCTTTAGTAAGAACACCCCCGGAGGGTAAGTGATCAATAGGCGTCGCATCCTGCGATACTAGATGCGTAGCATCTGCCGTATCAGTATGCGACCCTAGAGACGTAGTCTCTGGAGTATCATTTTGCGACTCATAGCGGGGTGCGTTCTTCCTATGAGTATCATTTTGCGACTAATAGGGGTTTGGACTGTTTTCCGGCTTGACACGTGCTCCGGATCCGGTGGCTTTTGGGGACTGCCGCTCCATCTCCTTCTGGGCCCGAAGAGCGTCGTATCGTTCGTAGTCGTTCGGGTGTACAGGCTCGTCCATACTTACCCGGTATGCGTTCGCCGTTTGGTGAGGCTTGCCGCCGCGCATTTGATACTGCGCCTGCTTCTGCACGAAATGAGCGAGCGACTGGTTGCGTTCGAACTCCCGGAACAATGTGGCCCTGCTGACGCCTAGCGCGGCCGCGAGTTCGTTCATGTCCACTTCGCATTCGTCGCGGAGGACGCCCTGTAACGGGTTGTGATAGCAACGGTCCCGTAGCGTCTTGACGATGGAGAACCCTAACGGCCCGAGTTCCGGCAGCCATCGCCGCACGAGATAATGGTCGAAGCGGCGCGGCTCTACGATCTCGTTGTACGCCTCCCAGAAGTAAGGGACGAAAGTCGCCGTGGCGCGGGACTGTGATCGCGTGGGCGGTGCTACTGGTGGTGTCGGCGGCGGCGGCTTTGCCACGGATTAACGTCCCCCTTTCAGGAGCGCGACCACGTCCGTGCCGTCCTCGATTTCTTCCACAAGGAGCTGCACGGCGAGCCTCACTAGGTCCTGCTTCAGCACCTTAGACTTACGATGCCGGTGCGCCTGTTCATCCAGATAATCGTTCAACCCCTCAGGCAACCGGAGCGTGATTGGGATCGCGGTTGTCTCGCCCATCTCCTGCGCATATTGGCGTACGGTTTTCTTCGTAGGCGGTTTCGCTCCTTCGCTTCTGCTCGCCTTGACGGGTTCCTGGGCGCGCGGCAAAGCATCTTCCTGTCCGTCCGTCTGCGAATCTTCCTGCGCTGTAATATGCGCTGTAATATTGCTTTCTGTGTTACTTGTAATATTGCTATCCGTGTTAAACGAGGTTTCCGCGCTGTTGCCGAATTTAGGGGCGGGGCGCCCGTTCTTTTCCGCGTCGCGGGCGATTATTTTCTCCTGGAGGGAAAGCGGCTGTGCCCCGGTCGCATCCAACGTGCCGGGGGGGATGAGCGGTCTACGCGCCATTGGCTATTATCTCCTGTGCGAGCGTGTGGTAGTCCTGGGACGCCGGATCTTTGGGTCGGTATGCCGTGATTGGCATCTGCGCCGCCTGGGCTTCCCCGACGCGCACAGAACGGCGTATCGTCGTAACCAGGAGGTTGTCGCCGAACGCGCGGGCGAGCTCGGCACGCACGTCCACCGCGAGATTCGTGTTGTCGGCGAGGTTCGTCAGGGCTTGGACGCGCTCCAGGTTCGGGTTCACCGCCCGGACGTCGGAGATCGTGTCCATCAGCTTGCTCACACCGCGTATGGCGAACGACCCGGGGTTCACGGGGATGATGACATCCGTCGCGGCCGCTAGGGCGTTCAGCGTAAGTTGACCGAGGTTCGGCGGGCAGTCGAGCAGGATGTAATCGAACCGGTCGCGGTAAGGCTCGATGGCTTGACGCAGACGAAGTTCACCGGCGACCGAACCGGACAGCTGCAGATCTGCGGCGGAGAGTTCGATGTTCGCCCCGACCAGATATAAAGTGGACTGCCCGAGGATCGGGTTGATGATTGCTTTTTCCAGCGGCATCCGCTCCGTGAGCACATTGTATATCGTGATTTCGAGCGTGTCCGGGTTCGGCCCGAGTGCGAGAGTGAGGTTGCCTTGTGCATCGCAGTCGATGGCGAGAACGCTGTTCCCCGCCTGGGAGAGTGCCGCCGCGAGGTTGGCGCAGGTAGACGTCTTCCCGACGCCACCCTTCTGGTTCGCGAACGCGATGATCCGGCACGGCTGCTGTTCGCGTGGGACGACCCCGCCGAACGATTCGGGATATGCCCGCTG
>JACMIS010000422.1 GCA_014381035.1 Armatimonadota bacterium | reverse complement strand
GGTCGAATCCAACACCCCGATGTCTTCTAAAGGCTCCTGCATGTACACCGCGCCACACCCGAACTTTTTGCCGACCGCGACCGCCATCGGGGGATGCGGCAGGTCGAAGTTGTCTATCGCGAACACCTTACCGGTCGGTCCGAGCGACGTCTGCACTTCGTCGAACGCCAGATACACGTCGTGTTTATGCGCGAGTGCGGACAGTCCGGCGAAGAAGCGCGGCAGGGCACACCGTTGCCCGCCCGCCCCCTGAATCGGTTCGACGATGATGCCGACGATGTCTTCCGCCATCTGTGAGAGCACCAGTTCCACGGTGCGCAGGGCTTCGTCGGTGCGCCGCTCGTTCTCGGCGGCGGGCAGACTGTTGTCTATCGCGGGGAAGGGTAGTTTGACGTTCCCGCCGATGTGCAAGCCGTGGAAATCCTTGGTCGCGACCGGGTCGGCAGTCTGGGTGATGCCCAGCGCGTAGACCGTGCGCCCGTGGAACGCCTGATCGAAATATAGAAAGCGGCGTCCGGTGATGTTGCGGTTCCCGGCGCGGCGTTTGGCGTTGAACTTGGCGACGAGATATTTCATCATGTTCTCTATCGCCTCCGCGCCGCTATTGACGGCGTAGACTTCCAGATGCGGCACCGCTTTCATGGTTTCCGGGGCGAGGCGGTAGAGCAGACGGTAGTATTCGAGGCATTCGGGCGTCAGAAAGTCGGGGTTGGCAACCTTATTATTCGCGGCGCGGACGAGCCGCGTCACGTACTCGGGTTCGTACAGGCAGGGGTGGTTATGCCCTATCAGTTTGGATCCAAAGTAGCCTGCCCAGTCGAACAGTTCTTGCCTATCCACGGTAGCGAGCGTCATGCCGAGCGATTTTTCCAAATCTACAACAAACGGATATGGCGTTGCGATCACGTAGTGAGCGAGTTCGTCCAGCATCTGTTTCGATACGGGACCGGGGAAGCGAGGTGTTTGAGGAATTGCCATTAAAAATACCAGTGCTGCATTTTATCGCACTTCCCCGTCCGATCATCAAATGGAGAAGCCCAGATGTTTACCCCGATACTTAATGGGCGACAATGGTACAAACAGAAGTCGTTTCGACGGATAATTGCATGGGTGAGAGCGTCGCAAATTTTCCGCCAGGTTCCCCTACGATGAACCTGATTTGAGTTTCAAATTTAACCGCATATGTACCTGCCGGGACGGTGACACGTCTCCGCGCTTCCGCGACCGCGATGTTCAGCGAAAAATCTTGTTTATGCACCTCCCCTGGTTGCAACGTTCTTGTCGCGACTTTTTGTGTGGGGATTGCGGGAGAGTCTCCCGGGTTGTTTCGACTCGCTTTCTCGTAGTCCAAAGGCAGAAGTTCTTCAACAGGATAAACCGAGAAGAATCGGTAAGGGTTATCTTTCCCTTCACCAGAAATTCTCACAGTGCTGTCCACAAAAAAAGCATGCGGGAGTCGCAAGATTTGGTCGGAGTCGTTGCGTATCGTTAGCGTCACCGGGGTGTCAGTCGAATGCGACGCGCCGAATACAAAGCAGGCATGCACTTTCTTGATGAAATCAACCGGTTCGACCGTGAATGTTTCGGGCGCGGAATTTTGTCCCGCAAATCCGAAGACGATCTCGTATTCCCCTGGTACCGCCGCCTCATTTATCCCGGATCTGTAATTCCATCCCCCGGATGTCTCGCCGTCAATGGGTCGGGAGTAGAAAACAAATTTACGTGTCCCGTCCGGGCGCGTAATCGTGAGCATTGCTTTATTACGAAGTGTCTTTGGAACCGCTTTATTTTTATCAGCCGGTCGCACACCGACCCGGAAAACTACATCTTCTCCCACGGCGAATCGGGTCTTCTCCAATTCGATAAACGGTTCGATGCCTGACTCGATGCTGTATATCCACGGACTACCCTGTGCGTGTACTGTAGCGGGAATTGACATCAGAGCCACGGCGAATACGACCGCGACGGTGGGTTCGAAGAATTTTCTTGTCAATGTTTTGTCCTGCCTTCTTGGACGATCAATAGAGCAGGAACGGCGCACGTCTTTTGCGCCACGTTTCGACATCGGCAGACCAGGACGCGATGATAGTTTCCGGCATTTCGCCCCGTGCGATGGCGGCGGGGATGGTTTCGTTGCCGACCATACTCCGCATCTCGTAGAGCGTCGCCGCAGGTAGTTTCGCCGGGTAAAGTCGGGCGAGGGCGTCAATGAGATAGATGCCGAGTTCCGACGGGCGGCAGATGCGTCTGTCCCACAGGTTCACCTGGACGCCGCCACACAGAACGCCTTTGTGCTTGCTGGAAGTCGGCGTGAAGCGTGTCGGGACGAAGGAGACGCCGGGCAAACGGAGTTTGCTCATCCAGTCAGCGAGGACGACGCCATCTATCCACGGCCCACCGATGATCTCGAACGGCATGTCGGTACCGCGCCCGACGCTGAGCGGGAGACCTTCCAGAAATCCGATTCCCGGATACAGTGCCGCCTCACGGACGTTGCGGATATTAGGCGACGGGTTCACCCACGGCAACCCCGTCTGGTCCCATAACAGGCGTCGGTTCCAGTTCGGCATTTTGACGATTTCGATATTCGCCCCGATCTTACGCTCCGCGTTGTAGACCATCGCAAGTTCCCCGATGGTCAGACCGTGCGTGATCGGTAGCGTATGGTACGCCGTGAACTGTCCCGATAGTTTAGCATCGAGAATAGGACCTTCGACGAGTAGCCCACCGAGCGGGTTCGGGCGGTCGAGGACGATCACCTTGATGCCAAGTTTCGCGGCACGTTCCATACAGTAGCCGAGCGTCGCGATGTACGTATAGTAACGGGCACCGATGTCCTGAATATCGAAGACGAGCGTGTCAATCCCGGCGAACTGCGCGGGCGTCGGGCGGTATCGTTGCTCCTTCGGCAGTTTCAGATTGTACAGAGAGTAAACTCTGTGCCCGGTTTTGGCGTCAACGCTGTCGCCGACGCTGGCATCCACCTCGCCGCGAATCCCGTGCTCGGGCGCGAAGAACGCGACGAGATTTATCGCGCCGTTTTCAACGATCAGGTCCGCGAGATGCCGTCCCTGCCGGTCTACCGCCGTGTGATTGCAAACGACACCGACCTTGCGCCCGCGCAAACGGGCGAACATTTCGGATTGAAGAACGTCGAGACCGGTCTGAACGACAACCTGATCGTCGAGCGACGCGGGCATTTTTGCCGGTATTCGCCCCGGTCCGGGTGGCAGGTCCGCAATCGCCGACGCGACCACGGTGGAAATCTCCCGGCGCAAGGGAATCACGGTCGAGCTGCTACTCGGGCGGGCATGGACGGCGTTCGTGAGAAGAATAACGAATGTTTCCGTGAGCGGATCTATCCAGAGCGACGTGCCGGTAAACCCGGTATGACCGAACGAGCCGGGTGGGAATGCACCACGGATGCTGTACGCTGAGTCTAAATCCCATCCGAAGGCGCGTGCTTCCGCGATAAATGGCGACTGCTTCGCGGTCATTTGGGCGACGGTCCCAGGTTTCAGCACCCGAACTCCATTCCGTTCGCCTCCGCCCAAAAGCATCTGGCAGAAGCGGGCTAAATCGCTCGCCGTGGAAAACAGGCCGGCGTGTCCGGCGACACCGCCGAGTGCCTGCGCGGTCGGGTCGTGGACGCGACCGGCGATGGCGGGCAACGCATCGCCGGAAGTGGTCGCAGCGACGCGGTCGGCGAGTCCCATTGCCGGTTGATAGCCGGACGAATCCATGCCCAGCGGCGCGAACAGCTGTCGCTTCGTGTATTGATCGAGCGTTTCCCCGGAGACTGCCTCGACGATGGCACCTAACGTGATGAAACTGAAGTCTGAGTACAGGAACCGTTCACCGGGAGGTGACATCTGCCGCGATTGCGCGATCTCCTCAACGATCTGGCTCAGGGTTCGTGTTTTCCCGGCATAGGCACCTCCCGCCGGGAAACCCGCCGCGTGCGTTAGCAAGTGCCTCACGGTGATACGCGACCGGTCGTCTACCGCTTTCGCAAAGATCGGCAGGTAATCGGCGACGGGAGTTTCCAACCCGACGCGACCTTGCTCGACCAGTTGCATGACCGCGGTCGCCGTCGCCACGGGCTTGGTGAGCGAGGCAAGATCGAAGACGGTATCGGTCGTCATCGGAATCGAAGCGGGACGAAGCACGGCGTTGCCATATGCTTTATGCAGCACAATCGCGCCGCGCCGCCCGACGAGAAAGACCGCGCCCGGCACGCGACCGTCCGCGACCGCATGGGCGACGAGTGTATCTGCTATCGCAAGACGATCCGGCAGAAACCCTACAGATGTGGGATCGACCGGTAGTAAGGAATCCTCTTCCCGACGGGCAGGACGGGCAGAAGCGGGCAAGGACGCGACAATCGGAAGTGTGAGAATCGAATTGAGGAGCAGTTGTCGGCGGGAAAGGACGGACATGATAGGCATGCTTTTCGCCATTCCCGTTCTCTGCTCCTTTATTGTTTTGTTTCTTTTCTTCGTCAGGTACCCTCCTAATGGACGGGGGTAGTATGCGGGTACCCGACAACGATAATGAAGTTTTACCCTATGGCTTGTCAGATTTCGCCGTTTTTAACACGGTGAAAAAGGCAGGTTTTGCCTTCCCTTCGCGGTCAAAAAGCAACGGATAATCGGTGCGTCCCCGTACAGGGAAGTTGTTCAGCCAGGAAGCATTGTCCTGACTTCCCCAGAAGGTGACTCGTCCGATGTGTTCTTGGTGGCGCAGGAACATCTCGAACGCCAGGCGGTACCGCTCCGCGTGTTGCTGCGCCACCGCGTCCGGCAGACCCCCCGTATACGGGTTCATCACCGCCGCCTGCTCCGGAGTCATCACCTCGCGGCTCGAAACGTCGGCACCCTGATACTTCGTCGGCAGCACCCCGATGTCCAGTTCCGTTATCATCACCTTCAGACCCAGGGCGGAATACTGTTTAATGGACTCTTCCACTTCGCTGAAGTCCGGGTTGTCCAGGCGCCAGTGACCCTGAATCCCCACCGCGTGGACCGGCACCTTCTTTGCCAGGAGCGATTTCAGCATCCTTATCGCCTTGGGGCGTTTATATTCGCGCTCGATGTTGTAATCGTTGTAAATCAGGATCGCGTCCGGATCGGCTTCGTGCGCGGCACGGAACGCTTGCTCAATGAAGTCGTCGCCGATAGCGGTGCGCCACGGCGACGGGCGCAGATCACTATCACCACTGTCGCTGATGGCTTCGTTGACCACGTCCCACTGCTTGATACGACTTTTGTAGCGACCCACCACGGTCGCGATGTGCTTGCGCATCCGCGCGAGGGCGAGGGCACGGTCGGCGGGCTTGCCGTCCGGTCCCTGGAAGAACCAGGCAGGGGTTTGCGAGTGCCAGACAAGCGTGTGTCCAACAACCGTCGCTCCACTATT
>JACMIS010000421.1 GCA_014381035.1 Armatimonadota bacterium | reverse complement strand
TGATCGCCGACATGAACGCCACTTCGATGCGCGACATGGGCAAGGTAATGGCGGAGGTTTCCCATCGTCTGGCGGGAGTAGACAAATCGGTTCTGTCCGGCGTGGTCAAGAAACTCCTCGCGTAAATGGATACAATCTCGCTCGAAACGGCGTTCGCATGCATCGCTCCACATTCCCGACCGATCATGGAGCGGTTGCGCAAACAGTTGCAAACGCCGTTCCGCGCCTACCACAATGAGGCACACACGCGGAGCGTGGTCGAGAGAGCGTTTGATTTTTCGGGCGGGACACCCTCGGTCCCACTGGTTGCCGCCGCACTATATCACGACGCGATCTATGATCCTAACGAGCGCGATAATGAGGCGAGAAGTGCCGATTTTTGCCGGGGGGAACTTTCCGGACTGGGATTCGCGCCTAAGATTCTCGACGAAGCAGCACGCCTGATTCTTCTGACCACAGACCACCGCCCGAACGCCGAGGATGCGGACGGCATCATTCTCTGTGACGCTGACCTGTACATTCTGGGATCGTCACCGGACGAATACGCAACATATCGTAGCGCGATCCGCACCGAGTATGCTCACGTTTCCACCAGTGCCTGGAACACGGGGCGTGAGCAGGTTTTGGCACGGTTTCTGGAGCGTCCCCAAATCTTTCACGGGTACTGGGTAGATGTCGTTGCGTATGAGGCGCGGGCTCGGCGCAACATCGCGGGCGAGATATCCTCGCTGCGTGAAGCAGGAGAAACCCGCCACTAAATCGAAAACGCAAGCGATATGGCGGCAGAATATGAGATCATCGCGGCGCAACTTTTGCGCGTTAACTCCCGGAACCACGCGGCATGGAACAACTGGGGTGTGGGCATTTTTAACGAAGCCTTGGAGCTTCCCGATGATGTTTCCGCCCCCCTCTTTGAAGAGGCGACACGAAAATATGCCATCGCCGCCGATCTCGCTCCACGCGAGCCGCTTTACTGGCAAAATTGGGGGGGCGTTCTCCTGCAACAGGCGATTCGCGCCACCGACGAGAAAAAACTTTCTTTTTTCCAGGACGCCTGCCTGAAATATGAGCGTGCGGTGCGGCTCCGACCCGGATGGCACAGCCACTGGTGGAACCTCGGAACTTGCTATCTGGAATGGGCGAAACGCACCGACGTGAAGCTCGCCGACCCGCTATACTACGAGGCATATGTCCGCTACGCCGTTGTCGCCGAGATTCTAGAGCCGCATAATCTCAAAGCCTGGTTCGACTGGGGTGGTGCGCTTCTTACTCATGCCGCTCGCCTGGACGGTGCGGAATCGGTCCCTCTTTTTATGGAAGCCAGTGAAAAGTTCGAACGCTGCTGCAAAGACAGAGTGAATCGTGGCGACGCACTGAACAATGGTGCGGTCGCGCTTATCGAACTGGCGAAAAGGCTACCGGATGTACCGGGCGCGAAACTATGGCTCGCGAACGCGGAAAGCAAATTAACGGACGCGATTTCTTTGTCACCCGACAACGCGTTGTACTGGTTCAATCGCGGCACGGTTCGGTACTCGCAAGCGCGGAATTCTGTGTTCGCGGATAAAAAACGCCTGCTCGCGGAAGCAGACGCGGAAATGGTGATCGCGCACCGGTTGAACCCCGACCCCCATGCGACCCTGATCAATTGGGGGAATATCGACGCCGAACTCGCAAGTCTCGCGGGGACAGACGCGGAAAGCATTACCCTGCTTCGGGAGGCGGAGGCAAAATATTCGGCGGCTATCGCGAAAGAACCCGGCATCCCCATGTACTGGATCAACTGGGGGGTGTTGTATCTACGGTTAGCAATGGACGCCGAACCGGAGCAAGCTATCACCCACTGCGAGGAGGCTTGCGCCAAGTACATCGTCGCGAACGGTTTGCAACCCGATAATTTCGAGGCTTTGATCGGGTGGTCCGAGACGCTTACGTTTCAGGCGAAACACACCACCGACGACGTGGGATTCGCCGACCTTCTGAGTCGTGCGGAAGAAAAAGCGGAACGGGCGATGCGTCTCAAACCGGAATCGTTCATGCCCTATAATATCAATGGTCTCATCGGCACACGCCGTGCGGTTCGCGAATCCGATGCGGACAAACGCAATGTGCTTCTTGAGAATGCGGTGGAAAATCTCCGAAAATCGAACGAAATCAAACCGAACAAAGCCACCTTCGCTTTAGCTCGTATCGCAGCAATTAAGGGGAACACGGTAGAATGTCGGCGTTTGCTGGAGGACGCCGAAGCGCACGATGTTTTGCTAGTCCCACGCCAGTTAGCCCGTGACGAAGACCTGCTGTCTGTGCGCGATGAGGAATGGTTCCGCCAACTTTTAGAGCGTCTGCCCCGATAGAGAAACTACGATTTCGGACCGTCGCGCGCGGTATAATCAAACCAACTATGGCAAACTCACCGCGAACGAACGAAGCGCAAATGGAATTAGTCGAGCACTTAGCCGAACTGCGTACCCGCCTTTTCCGAGCCGCACTGTATCTGATCGTCGGTATGATCTTGGCGGATGACTATTTCGACCCGATATTCGCGCTGTTTTCCGACCCCTTGCAACCGATCCTGAGCCAGAATAACTCTCAGTATATGTTCA
>JACMIS010000420.1 GCA_014381035.1 Armatimonadota bacterium | reverse complement strand
CGTGACGCCCGAGCCGGGCAGCACGAGGAGCGCGTCGCTGCCCGACCTGTCGGTGACCTCTGCGGCGTACGACACCCCCACCTGCACGGGCAGGGAGCCCAGCGGGCTCTCCGGGACGGCCGAGACGCAGGCGGCGGAGACGATGTAGCGGCGTGAGGTCGCCAGCTCGGCCATGGCGGTGCGGACGTCCTCGGGGTGTCCCGCGAGGACGATGCGGGTCGCTGCCTCGCCGGGGAGCGGCATCAGTCCGCTCATTTCCATCAGAGCACGCACCAGCGTATTTTTGCCGAGCGGGATTTTGAATGCGTTGTGCTCGAGCGGTTTGGCGTCCTTGAACGCTTCCTCCGCAAACGAGCGAAACAGGGCTGCGTCCGGCTTTTTGCCTTGTAACCGCTTGCCCGCGTCTTCCACCACCCAGGGTTTATGCGCCACGCTTCCCAGGGCGACCCGCGCCGTTTTGATCGTGTCGCCATCCATTTCCAGCGCGACGGCGACGGAAACCAGCGCGAACGCATATGACGCCCGCTCGCGCACCTTGAGATAATGCGAACGACCTGCGAACGCAGGTAAATCCACGGAGGTGATCAATTCGCCGGGTTCGAGCACGGTGTCTTTCTGCGGCGCGTCGCCGGGAAGCCGGTGGAAATCCTTGAAGCGGATTGTGCGTGTCCCGCCATCCGGCTTTTGCACCTGCACCGTGGCGTCCAGCGCGGCAAGGGCGACGCACATATCGGATGGGTGCGTGGCGACGCATTTCTCGTTCGCGCCTAAAACGGCGTGGACACGGTTGATGCCTCCGAGCGCGGAGCACCCGGTACCCGGCTCTCGCTTGTTGCACGCCATCGCCGTGTCACGGAAGTACGGGCAACGGGTCCGCTGTAGCAGGTTCCCCCCCGTGCTCGCCATGTTACGGATCTGCGGCGACGCCCCGGCGAGGATCGCTTCCGCCAGTCCGGTGTATCGCTTCTGTACCTGCTCGTTGTAGGCGACAGCAGTATTCGTGGCGTTCGCGCCAAGCCGGAGTCCGCCCTCCGGTAGTGCCATGATCACCGAAAGCGGAACCCGCTTGATGTCTATCAATGCGTCGGGTCGGTGAACATCTTCCTTCATCAGGTCGATCTGACTGGTGCCGCCGGCAAGGAACGCGGCGTTCTTACCCTTGCCGATACTTTCGAGTGCGCCCTGCACGGTCTGGGCGCGGTCGTAGCGAAATGGATGCATTAAATTATGTTCCTTTCAAACGCGCTTTCCGCTGTCGCGGGCGGCTTTCACGGCGGCGAGAATGTGCGGGTAGGCGGCGCAGCGGCACAGGTTACCGCTCATGCCTTCGCGTATCTCGGAGTCGTTTTTGGCACGCCCTTCGCGAATCAATGCCACCGCTGACATGATCTGCCCCGGCGTGCAGTAGCCGCATTGATAGCCGTCATAATCCAGGAACGCCTGTTGCACCGGGTGGAGTTCGTCGCCTTTGGCGAGCCCCTCGATGGTGACGATTTTAGAACCTTCCTGCTGGGCGGCAAGGGCGAGGCAGGACAGGGCGCGGTCGCCGTCGATATGAACGGTGCAGGCACCACATTGTCCGTGGTCGCACCCTTTTTTCGAGCCGGTCAAGCCTATATTCTCGCGCAACGCATCTAAAAGCGTCACCCGCGAATCCAGATTCAGTTTGTGCATCTTGCCGTTGACGTTGAGGTTGACCGGAAGTGTCGCACCGGACGGGGTGACGTTCTTCGCGGATTCGCCTTGCGCCTCGGCGGGCGACAAAGGAAAAGCGGCAAGTGCCATCGCCCCGGCAAGTGCTGCTGCGATAAAATCGCGTCGCGTCGCCTGCCATCTCTCGACTGTCGCGTCTTTTTGCGGCTCGGTCGCTCCGGATTGCATCGACTGCAACGCGGAAACGATGTCGTTCACACGCGGCGAGGTACCTTCCGCCGACACATGGCTCCAGCGCACGACTCCCCCCGCATCCAGCACGAACACGGCTTTCTTGCCGCGCACTCCGAACGATTCCGCTTCCGCACCGTTCAGGTCCAGGTCGTGAAGTACTGGGATGGTTACCGCCTCTTCGCCCTCGAAGCCCAGCGCGTACTCGCCGTTCTTCTGCCGGATATGGGTCAGGCGTTCCCCGTCGCCGGTAGGCGTCGTCGCCACCAGCGCGTTATACAGATGCGCCATCTGCTCCGCGTGTGCCGGGTTCCATTCCGTTGACGAGAATGCCACAATAACGGGTTGCCCGCGTAAACCATGGAGCGTCCGTCCGGTGTCCGATTTACTATCTAATAGAAAATCGGGGGCAATCGAGCCGACGTGAAGAATATCGGGCGTAAAGGTTGTTTGGTGGGTGTCAGGGGCGTCGTGCTGTTGATTCATATCGCTTTTCCCTTTCCAGAGTTCTTATACAATACCTGAAACAAATGAAAAAATTAAAGCAATACGAAATATTAAACGGTGTGAACTGTAGATGGTGCAGAATGGAGGGGCTGTAGGGAAACCTGCAAAACAGCACGGGCTAACTTAGACTGTGGAATGAAATACCCACAGATAGTGCTAACCCAAACACGATTCAAAAAGATCTTTTGAAAGCAGGTTTTATCGATCCTGATGCTGTTCCTGTAGCACGAAAAGAGCAACTAAGGGTTTGATGCCGTTTTGCCAGAGGGGGACGGGCGGGGGCGCACCGAATGCGCAACGGGCCAGGTGACCCGCTTCGGGTCGCGATACAGTCCTATCTTTTCTACAGGTATCTGTTTGAAGCCGATTTTGAAAGCGGGGTAGTCATCGCGCAAGCGAAAATCACCTTCAGTAATATCTACTAACCGGGGATTACCTTCCGTGAAATTGTCCTTCATGATGGCGTAGGGAATCGCCGCGCGTTCGATATTACTCCATTTCCCTCCCACGGCGATATTGCGGATGATAAGCGTTCCCTTCGGTGCCATCGGATCGTCTTCCAGCAGAGTCAATAGTTGTGGGTAGCGACTGCGCCACGGCTCGCTCTGGTACGGCATCTCCGTGAGTAGTCGCGTTAAATCCGCTTTGCCGCTCGCACGCCATTCCAAGCCACGCGCGTCCACATTTACCGCCGGAGTGCAGTCAACAAACAGGTTGTTTTCTACGACGTTGTCGCGACCGCCGCCGAGAAACGCGGCGCGGGGCACCTGACAAAAGACGTTACCGTACACCGTCGCTGACGAGAAATTGTCGTCCAGATAAACGCCCATACATCCGCGTCCTTCCCGCCCGTAGACGTGGTGCAGATAGTTGTAGCGGATCATATTGCCGCGCATACTCCAGTTTTGCCCGGCATAGATCACCCCGGCATCATTGCTTTCCAGCAATACGCTATGGATTTCATTGAACTCGATCAGGTGATCGTTACCAATCAAACCGATGGCCAGGTGCGGGGCATCGTGAATCAGATTGTGCCGAACGCGGTTGGCGACGCCGCCCAGCCGTACCCCGGCATTATAGACCGGATTCCAGCGACTGTAATGATGGATATGATTGTTCTCGGCGTACAGATTGCCGGGAGAGAGTGTCTTTCGGTCGCCGCCCTCAAGATCGACGCCGCCGTCCCCGGTGTTGTAAATGTCGCACCCCATGATGCCGCTGTTTTTCGCGTTGAGAATGCGGACCCCCCAACTGCCGACGTTGCGAACGATGCAGGCGCGAAGGTGGACGTTATCCCCACCCTGAACCATTACCCCCGTACCCTGCGCCGCCTCCAGCGTCAGACCATGAAAAACAACATGCGATACGCCGTTCGTTGTTATCAACGTCGGCAAGAGGGATAGCACCGGGCTTTCCTGCTGTAAAGGCACTGGCGACCAGAAGTAAAGAATGCCTTTGGCGTGATCCAGATACCATTCACCCGGCGTATCCAACTCCGCGAGGATGTTGAAGGCGTAGAACCACTGCCCGGCCCGGTATCCCCACTCGTGATCCGGCTTGGCGAGCGTGATGACGCGCTTTTCCGTGTTGATGGATTCGACCCGTTGTCGCTGATCCGCCCAATCCAGTGCCCAGAAGCCGTGCATCCACATTTCGGTTTCGCCCGCCCATCGCGACGGGCGATACCCCTCGTAAAATATCTTGCCCTCTTTGTTTCCCCGTGCGCCGTAATCATCTACCGGATGCGAACCGACGACGTCCGCGACGCGGGCGGGGCCGTCGTTCGGCCAGCGGGCGAGTGTCATGGGTTTGTCTGCACAGAAGAGTTCCACGCCCGGCTTGGATTGTCCCCATTGCGCACTCCCCTGAACACCGGGCAACTCTCCCAATCCCTGTTTTCGCAGGTCGGTCTGCCAGACATTACCGCGTGCTCCCGACTCCAGACGTGCCAAAATCGCTGCGTCTGTCACGGGTTGCCAGCCCATCAGTCGCTTTCCGCCGACGATACGGACTTGCTCGCCGCGCCGGGCGCGATACTCGATGGGGAATTGAGTGGTACCGGAGTCTTCCGCTTCCAGCACGAAAGGCGCACCGAGCTCGTAAACGCCACCGGCGATTTCGACCCGGACGCCGTCCACAGGGAATCGCCCCTGTTTCTTGAATCGGCGGATTTCATCCCGCGCCCGCTTTAGCGTGGCAAAGGGACCGTCATTTTTTTTCGCGTCGGATTCGCGGCGGTGCCCCGACCACGAATCCCGACCGTCCGGGGATACGTATAATGTCATCGCCTGCGCGGGCAGTCCCGTCATCATCGCCGTGAGCGTCATTATCGCGAGTAACGGCGACCCATTACGCCTCTTCGTAGAATCCATGTCGTTTATTTTTCGAGCGAGCGAAGCGTGATCAAGTCCAGCGGTTGCACATTGG
>JACMIS010000419.1 GCA_014381035.1 Armatimonadota bacterium | reverse complement strand
GGCAGAGAGGAAGAAACTAGGGCGGACGTAGAACCAAACACGAACATGGCAGTAACAACCAACGGATTAACGAAAACCGCACGACCGCCGAAGGAAGTCTTCATTGACGGGAAGCAGAACTACACCACGATCACCGATATTATCGGCAAAGTCGTGCTGTCGCCGCGCCCCCCTATTCAATGGATCCTGGTCGTCCTGCTGGCGTTTATGGGCGTCAACCTGCTGCTCATGTCGGTGACGTGGCTGATTCTGCGCGGCACCGGTATCTGGGGGAACAACCAGCCGGTCGCGTGGGCGTTCGACATTATCAACTTCGTCTGGTGGATCGGGATCGGACACGCCGGCACCCTGATCTCGGCGGTGCTTCTGCTCATGCGTCAGGAATGGCGCATGAGTATCAACCGGTTCGCGGAGGCGATGACGATCTTCGCCGTTGTTTGCGCCGGTCTATTCCCGCTCCTGCACACCGGGCGCCCCTGGGTAGACTACTGGATGTTCTTCTACCCGAACACGCTCGCCATGTGGCCCCAGTTCCGTTCGCCCTTGATGTGGGACGTGTTCGCGATCTCGACGTATGCCTTGATCTCGATCATTTTCTGGTTCATTGGGATGATCCCTGACCTCGCAACGATCCGTGACAAGTCCAAATCCCCGATAGCGCGGACGCTGTACGGACTTGCGTGTTTGGGCTGGCGCGGTTCGGCGAAGCACTGGTACCGATACGAGGAGGCGGTCAACATTCTCGCCGGTCTGTCGTTCCCGCTCGTGCTTTCGGTACACACCATCGTCTCGTTCGACTTCGCCGTGGCGATCGTTCCCGGCTGGCACACGACCATCTTTCCGCCGTACTTCGTCGCTGGAGCCGTTTTCGCGGGCTTCGCGATGGTGCTGACGTTCGGCATCCCACTGCGCAAACTGTATGGTCTGGAAGACTTCATCACCGATAAGCACCTGGACTGGATGGCGAAGTTCACTCTGTTTACCGGGATCATCGTTTTCTACGGCTATATACTGGAAATGTTCTACGGCTGGTATTCGGGCAATGTGTTCGAACTGGCGCTGGTCAACAACCGGTTGTTCGGACCGTACCGGTTCTACTACTATGCTTTGCTGTTGTGTAACGGCTTTATCCCGCAACTCTACTGGGTGCCACAGTTCCGCCGGAACGTCTTTGTGCTGATGTTCGTTTCGATGGCGGTCAACATCGGGATGTGGCTGGAGCGGTTCGTGATCATCCCGATCTCGCTTTCCCGCGACTTCGTCCCGTCGTCGTGGGGCATGTACAAGCCGACCGTCTGGGACTGGGGCTTGTTCATCGGGACCATGGGGCTGTTCACGTTCCTGCTGTTCCTGTTCATCAAGTTCGTGCCGATGATCAACATCTTCGAGACGCGGGACCTGTTCCACAAATACACCGGGCGCGGTCACGGCGGCTCGCATAACGGCGACGGGACCGGACACGACGCGAGCGGCGAGGGTACGCCGGTTTCGGCAACCTCTTCCGGGACGCGGGAGGCGCACTAAACTATGGCAAGCGGACATAACGGACATAGCGGCGGCGGCGGCAACGCACCGTTCGGTCTAGACAAACATGAGCCGGACGAGATCGGGCACGACACCGGAGTGGGACATTCCGGCAGCGGCGGGCACCATTCACACGCGCAGGCGTATGAAGCCGAAACCGAACTGATCGGTCTGCACGGCATCATCGCCGAGTATCACGACCCGGACGATCTCCTGCATGCGGCGGAACTCGCCAAGGAAGCCGGTTATACGAAGATGGACGCTTACTCGCCGATGCCAATCCACGGTCTGGCGGAAGCGGTGCATCACTACGACGACCGGGTGCCCTGGTCGGCGTTCTTCGGCGGGCTGTGCGGCTGTCTCGGCGGCTGGATGATGCAGTATTACGTCGCGGTCGTGGACTACGCCTGGAACGTCGGGGGCAAACCGCTCCTGTCCTGGCCCCAGATGATCCCGGTCGCGTATGAGATGACGATTCTGAACGCGGGCTTCGCGACGGCGGGTTCGATGCTGTTTTTAAACGGTCTGCCGCGCCCGTATCACCCGGTGTTCGCGGCGAAGAACTTCGACCGCGCGACCTCGGACCGGTTTTTCCTGTGTATCGAGGCGCACGACCCGATGTTCGAGACCACGAACGTAGCCCGATTCCTGCGCTCGACCGGAGCGGACGAGGTTTCTGAGGTAGCGAAGTAGGTTGAGGCGGAACGGTTCACCGTCCGCACGGGCGAAATAATTATGCTAACACAGCAAACAAAACGAAATACAACGACCGCCGTCGCCGCCCTGCTTGGGGTCGTGACGCTGTCCGGTTGCCACGTGGATATGTGGATCCAGCCGAAGGCGAAGCCGTACTACCAGTCGGACTTCTTCTCCGACGGGCAGGCATCGCGCCCGCTGGTCGAGGGCGCGGTTCCGCAGGGCACGCTCCGTTTGCGCGACGCTTATCATACCGGCTACGACTCGCCCGGCACAGGTGCATCGGCGCGGGGCGCGGCGGCAGGGGCGGAGCAGAACGCGAGCCCCAACGGCATATCAGAGGGCGCGACGCCGACCGGCGGGAGCCGCATGGGACAGGGTGCACGGCTGACGAAAACGATCCCCGTGCAAGCCGTGAAATCGTTCGCATCGCCGAAGGAAATGCTTCTTCGCGGGCAGGAGCAGTACAACGTCTATTGCCAGCCCTGTCACGGCAAGACCGGCAATGGTAACGGCATGATCATGCAACGCGGTCTTGGCTATTGGCAGAAACTGGCGGCGTCGTACCATACCCCGCGCATCCGCAAGATCGAGGACGGGCATATCTACAATGTCATCACCAACGGCTACGGAGTGAT
The DNA here is from genome assembly GCA_014381035.1 of Armatimonadota bacterium. Next base: position 1,517 of record JACMIS010000419.1, on the reverse strand, counting down.
GTACGGCTACTCGTCGCGCATCCAGGACGTAAACGACCGCTGGGCGATTGTTGCCTATACGCGTGCCCTGCAACGGGCGCAAGCCGGAGTTCCTGCAACCGCGGAACTGGAAAAAAAGATCGAGGAAAGCACGATAGAGGCACCGACGGAAGAAACCGGCGATACGCGCAAGGGCGAGACCATGCGCGATGCGGGTAGCGATAATGAGGGCGAGATTAAAGCGGAAGCAGACCCGAAACCGGCGGAAGGAGTGAACCAGTAATGGCGGCAAACACTCCTACAGAACCCACTAGCACCGACAAGCGCGGACCGATATTCGGCGACGTGGGGAAGGTGTCTGGGTTCTTCAGAACGGCGGGCATCATCGGCTTTATCGGGCTGATTGTCGCGGCGGCATTGGGCGGGGAGGCAAAGGACGGCCACATCTCCGGCTTGAACCTGGTGTTTCAGTCGTACACGTACGGCTACATATTCTGGCTGATGTTCTCGCTCGGTTGTCTCGGCGTTCAGATCCTCGCCAGCATGCTCCGCGCGACCTGGGCGATTGCGATCCTGCGCGTCGCCGAAGCGGGCGCATCCAACCTGCGCTATCTGTTCTTTCTTGGCTTGCCGCTGATACTTTCTATGTTCCTCGGCGAGCAGATGGGCTTCCACCTGTACCACTGGACCTCGCCGGAAGCGAAACTCGACCCGGTACTGGTGTTCAAATCGCCATACCTGAACAACTGGGCGGTGCTATTGCGCTACCTTTTGTTCTTCGGTGTGTGGATCTATTACTATTACTATCTTGCTGAATGGAAGAACGGGACGCACGTCCAGGACAAGACGCTGGACGTAACAGCGGCGAACGCTCTGGCGCAGAACCGCGTGAATGTCGCCGCGCCGGGATTCGTGGTGTTCGGTATCACGATCACGTTCTTCTTCACCGATATGGTGATGAGTCTCGATCCACACTGGTTCTCGACCATCTACGGCGTCTGGTGGGGTATGGTCGGCGTATCGTCCGCGATTGCGCTCGGTGTCATTTTCCTGACATCGTTCCATGACCGCAAGCCGTACGACTCGATTGTGACGCCCGGTCTGACCAAAGACCTCGGCAACATGATGTTCGGGATGACGATGCTGTGGGGATACTTTTCCATATCGCAGGCACTCATCTACTGGTCGGGGAACCTGCCGGAATACGTGACCTTCTACTATGCACGGTTCAAAGGTCCGATGGCGTTTCTCGGTTTCGCCATCGTCCTCGGACAGTTTTTTACACCGTTCCTGCTCCTGCTGTCGGGACGCACGAAGCGGACGCCGAAATACCTGCGTGCCGTGGCGATCTGGATCATCACAGTCCGTATTTTCGACATCTGGTATCAGGTCATCCCGTTCTTCAACCGCTCGCTGACCGACGTGACCGCGATAGCGGTGGATCTGGCGGCGTGGGCGTTGGTCGGCGGCGTGTGGGTCGCGCTGTTCGCGGCGCACTACCGACGGTCGGTGCCGGTGGTGTCGTATGACACCCGGCT
>JACMIS010000418.1 GCA_014381035.1 Armatimonadota bacterium | reverse complement strand
GTCGCCCGCGAAGTACAGATTCTTGTCGCCGAACTTCGACCAGTACGTCTTTTTGTACCGGTCGTCGTCGCGCCACAGGGTGCGGAGCATGGACGGCCACGGCGAGCGGATCACCAGAAAACCGTCCGTGCCGGGCGCGACCGCGTCGCCCGCTTCGTCCACAACGTCAATGTCCACGCCGGGGAACGGAAACGTCGCCGAGCCGGGCTTGGTCGCGACGATGCCGGGGAGTGGGGTGATCATGTGCGAGCCGGTTTCGGTCTGCCACCACGTGTCGGCGATGGGGCAACGCTCGCCGCCGACGTGCTTGTGGTACCACATCCACGCCTCGGGGTTGATCGGTTCGCCGACCGAGCCGAGGAGGCGTAGCGACGACAGATCGTGCTTTTCCAGATGCTCGGTTCCCCACTTCATAAACGCGCGGATCGCAGTCGGCGCGGTATAGAACACGGTGACGCCGTACTTTTCGATGATGTCCCAGAAGCGGTCTCGGGCGGGGAAGTCTGGTGCCCCTTCATACATGAGCACGGTCGCGCCTGCCGCGAGCGGTCCGTAGACGACGTAGGAGTGCCCGGTCACCCAGCCGACATCGGCGGAGCACCAGTAGACGTCGGAGTCTTTGTGATCGAACGTCGAAACGAACGTCGCGTGCGCCTGAGTCAGGTAGCCGCCCGTGGTGTGCAGAATGCCCTTCGGCTTGCCGGTGGAACCCGACGTATACAGGATGTACAGCGGGTCTTCCGAGTCCATGATTTCCGGCTCGGTCAGGCGCGGTGCCTGCTCCATCAGGCGGTGCCACCAGTGGTCGCGCCCTTCGGTCATCGGAACATGGCGCGGGTCGGGAAGGCGCGAATATACGATGACGTTCTCGATGCTTGGGCACGCGCCGTCATCCAGCGCGGTATCCGCCGCGGTTTTCAGGTTGACGGTACTGCCGCGCCGATACCCGCCGTCCGCCGTGACCAGCACTTTGGACTCGGAATCGTTGATGCGCTCGCGGAGCGATTCCGCCGAGAATCCGCCGAAAACGACGGTGTGGATCGCGCCGATACGCGCACAGGCAAGCATGGCAATCGCGGCTTCGGGGATCATCGGCAGATAGATCGTCACGCGGTCGCCCTTGCCGACGCCGAGGTTTTTGAGCACGCCCGCGAACCGGTTGGTTTCGCGCCACAGGTCGTAATACGTCAGGACGCGGGCGTCGCCGGGTTCACCCTCGAACAGGATCGCGGCTTTGTTGCGCCGATCCGTCTTGATATGCCGGTCCAGACAGTTGGCAACGATGTTGAGTTTGCCGCCCAGAAACCACTTCGCATGCGGCGGGTTCCACTCACAAACGCTCGTGAACGGCTCGATCCACTCTAACTGGTTCGCCCATTCGCTCCAGTATGCTTCGCGGTCGGCGTTCGCTTGATCGTAAACGGTCGGATCGCTGATGTTGGCTTGCGCCGCGAACGCCGCGCTCGGCGCAAACGTTCGCTCGTCGGTCAGGGTGCTTTGCACCGCCGGGGATGATTCGGTCGCCATCGGTTTCAATAATACTTCCTTGTTCGTAAATCGCTACGCCGTTCAGTATAACCAGCCACGCGGCAAGGGTCAAGAAACCACTTTGGAATCTTACTTTTGTGACCTTTTCCACACCGGGTCCCCAATCACGCCCGACTCACGCAGAAATCACGCCCGGTGTGTAGCATAGGTCAAGAACGGCGGGCGGAACCGTTCCACATCAATTCCGGCCACACTCGAAGTCTCCTTGCAGGTCAATATCGGTCCACAGTAATGTCCCTGGACCACGAAAGTTAGAGGAAACAAAATGTATCTCGTTGCCAAACGTTTCTCGCGCCGCCTGTTCGCGGTCGCCGCCCTGACATCCCTCGCTGGCATAGCCCATGCCTCCGTAGTGCCGCCGCCGCTCGGGTATACTCCCGCGCCG
>JACMIS010000417.1 GCA_014381035.1 Armatimonadota bacterium | reverse complement strand
TACCGCATCGAAAAGAACGGCGACGTGACCCTGCTGACCACCGACCACGCGATGCCGAACGGCCTAGCCTTTTCGCCGGACGAGAAAACGCTGTATGTCGCCGACACGGAGCGGCAGAACATCCGCGCCTATGATGTCCAGCCGGATGGAATGCTGGCGAACGGGCGTGACTTTGTGGGCATGAAGAATCCCGGCAAAAGGGGAGCACCGGATGGCATGAAGGTAGACCAGAAGGGCACGATCTTTTGCACCGGGGCGGGGGGCATCTGGGTCATCGCGCCGAGCGGGGCAGTCCTGGGTATCATCGAAACTCCGGAAACGGCGGCGAACTGCGGCTTCGGCGACAAGGACGGCAAAACGCTGTACATCACCGCGAGCACCGGACTCTACCGGATTCGCCTGCGGGACGCGGGACCGGTGCCCGGAAAAAAGTGACCGACGGAACGGAAGGTTGAATAGTCATGATGTGGACCAAATTCACGGGGCGGGCGCGGCGAGCGGTATTCTTCACGCAGGAGGAAGCCAGCCGTTTAGGAAAGAATGATGTCGGACCGGAGCATCTTCTGTTGGGGCTAATACGGGAGCGAGATACCGCCGCGTCGTATGTTCTGGAACAGATCCGCGTCACTCCCCCGGCGATTCTTGCCGCTGTCGAGAAAGCGTCCATGCCGGATGATCCGCGAACCGGACAAGATATGCGGTTGAAACTGGAAGCGAAACAGGCGATTGACCTTGCTTACGAAGAAACATTGCGGCTTAACCAGAGCGTTATAAACACTGGACATGTCTTGCTTGGCATTCTGCGCGAGGGGGGCACCGCCACGCAAATCTTGCAAGGGGTCGGCGTCACGCTGGATGCGGCGCGAGGTGCCCTCGAAAAATTCGGTTCGGAAGGCAACTCCGAGGAGTAATTATGAACGGTCCTACACCCACAACCGCGAATGCACCGACGAACCCACACTATGCCGCCGAGGACGCCAGCATCGGCGACCTGGGCACTGTCCATCCTGCGGTAGGGCGTGATACCGTCGAGATGGCGCGTACCCCGGAAGCGTTTTTGCGGATGTCGGATATTTTTCTCGCCCGTGACGCGCAAGGGTACCGCGAATTGCTGTCGTCCGCCGAAGGGTATGCGACGCCACTGGTCGTCCTGATTCCCGCACAAACCCCGCTCAAACTTCTGGTGACACCCCGCGACACCGACACGCAGACCGCCCGTCTCGCGATATACGTGCGTGTGCTGACGGGCGATTACGCCGGGCAGACGGGCTTTCTGCGGCGCGAAGCGTTCGACCGGACCGGACCCGACGAGGCTCCCTTTCCCCCGCCCCTCGACAACGCCGACTGGATCACGCAAGGCAGCGACCCCCACTTGTGATTTCCGATCTGCCCCCGAAAAAGCACGCGCAGTTCGCCTTGTCCGCCTGTCAGTTCTTCGTCACCGGCACCACGGGCTTTTTGCAACCGTTTCTGCCGCTCTATATCCTCGCCGCCGGACTGTCGCCGCAACGCTACGGCTACGCCGCCGCCATCGGTACCGCGACCTGTCTTCTGGTCCAGCCGCTTCTCGGTAAACTCTCCGACAGGATAGACGCTCGCCGCCCAATCATGATCGGCGCGGCGATTATCGCCGGACTCGCCTACGCCGCGTTCCGCTACGCCCCTACGGGGGATTTCCTGCTACTCACCCTGCTTCTCGCCCTCGGCGCAAACGGCTTCCAGTATCTGAACGCCGCGACCGGGGTGCTCGCCAGTCGTCTCGCGGCAACGACCGGCGAGGCGGGTGGCTCCGCATATGTGCGCACTCGCGTCTGGGGTTCCGTCGGGTATATCGTCATCGCCCTGATCGCCGGGTTACTCGTGCGCGGCGGAAACATGACGGCGAAACCGTCGCGAGATGCGCTTGACGCGGTGTTCCTCTGGGGACCTTTTTTATTCGTGGTGGTTGCCGGGATCGCGGGACTGGTACCGGACGGGAAGAGTGTCCGTTCGGACGCCCCCTCCCCCAGCCCCTCCCCCGCTCCGCAGGAGAGGGGAGTAACGGGGGAGTCAGGCGCGAACGTTCCCCCAATGGGCTTAGCGACCTCACCTCTGGCTCCCCTCTCCTGCGGAGCGGGGGCAGTCCAGGCGCAACAAACCACCAACCGCCGCCGCTTCCTTCTTTCCTTCCTGCTCTACCAGATCTCGCTCTACGGCGCGTCCGCGTACCTCTCGCTTTTCCTTTCCGAGTTGAACGCCGCACCGGTCTGGCTGACGGCGACGTTCGCGGCGGGCGTGCTCTGCGAAGTGCTGGTCATGACACAGATCGGACGGTGGACCGACGCGCACGGACGCCGTCCGGCGATGCTGTTTTCGTTCCTGCTCCTGCCGCTCCGTCTGCTCATGTATATTCCGGCGACCGGTCCGCTCTGGGTACTCCTCGTGCAATCGCTGCACGGCTTCAACTTCGGTATCTTAGGCACCATCGCCGTTGTCTTCGTCAACGATACTGCCGACCCCGAAAAACGCGGCGCGGCGCAAGCCGAACTCGCCGCGACGCTGGGACTGGGCAACAGCATCGGTCCTATAGTCTGCGGCTTCCTGGTCGAGCGATACGGACTCGGCACCATGTTCGGCGCGATGAGCGTACTCGCCGTCGGTGCCGTGCTCCTGTTCTGCGCCTTCGTGGACGAGTCGCACGCCGCCCCCAACGCTGACTTTGTAAACCGGATGCCGCGCTTCCTGCGGAAACCCTGGCTGGTTCAATAGTCGGGGCAGGGGTGTTACATCCCCGCTATTTCGGCGACCGGGAACGCGACACGGTAAAATAGCGTTGGTACTTTAGCGTGAGTGAAAACATTCCCAACAGCGAGAACCGTTTCCTTTATCCTGTCGCCCTACAGGTTTCCGGGCGGCATTGCCTTGTCGTCGGTGGGGGCGCGGTCGGCGCACGCAAAGCGACGGCACTCGCGGACGCGGGCGCGATAGTGACCATCGTCGCGCCAGAGCTTTGTGCCGACGCCATGGTTTTAGTTAGCGACGACAAAGCGCAACACGTCGCCGAACGGTTCACGCCGACGCATTTGAACGATGCTTTCCTTGTCGTCGTTGCGACCGACAGCCCGGAAGCCAACGCGGACATTACCCGCGAGGCGCGTATGCGGGGGATTCTCGTCAACATGGCGGCACCGGGGGAGGGGAGCGATACCGAATCCGGCGACTTCGCGACGATGGCGACCGTGCGACGCGGCGATCTTCTCCTTGCCGTGACGACCGGGGGCGCGGGTCCTGCTTTGTCCGCACAAATCCGGCGTGAGATTTCAGCGCGATTCGGCGAGGAATGGAAGCCGACCGTTTCTCTTCTTTCCGAACTGCGCGCCGCCGCGAAAACGGCGTTTCCCGACGATTCCCAGAAACGCACCACGATTCTTCGCCGCATCGCGGACAAAGCCGACCATTTCGCCGCGCTCTACAAAAACGGCGACGGCGAAGCGGCGCGGAAGGAGGCGTTCGCGTGTCTTTCCCTGTAATCATCCCGTCCGTTTCCGTGCAAATGATCGGCTTATCGCATAACACGAACGCCCCGGTCGCGGTCCGGGAGCGTATCGCCTTTACCGCGCCGGGTTCGCTGGAGCGGGCAACGCAATTCCTTGCCGGACGTCGCGCGGAAACCGGCGCGGAGTTCGTCCTTCTTTCGACGTGCAACCGGACGGAGTTGTACCTCGCATCTGCGACGACGGACGAATGGGACACCGAAGCCGTCACCAGTTTATTGTTCGCTCTGCATGAAGTGGCGACCGGAGAAACGGCGAGCGAAACGGCGCGGCTTTCGGCGACCTTCCTGCAGGAGAGGCGCGGGCACCGGGCGATAGAGCAGATATTCCGCGTCGCCGCCGGTCTCGATTCGATGGTGCTCGGCGAAAACGATATCGTGCGTCAGGTCAAGGACACCTACGCACAGGCGAACAAGGCGGGGACGTGCGGCACAGTTCTTCATACCGTGTTCCACGAAGCGTTCCGCGTCGGCAAACGCGCTCGCACCGAAACTGAGTTGGGCCGGGGCGCGTTTTCGGTCGGTCACGCGGCGGCGGAACTGGCGGAAAGCATCCACGGTTCGCTAAAGGACAAGACCGTGCTGGTGCTGGGGGCGGGCGCGATGAGCGAAACCACGGCGCGGCATCTGTCGGCGGCGGGCGCGGCGACGATCCTGGTCGCGAACCGCACCTACGATAAAGCCGTCGTTCTCGCCGAATCGCTCAACGGTCGCGCCGTGCGCTACGACGAATTCCCAACATATCTGCAAACGGCGGACATCGTCGTAGCGTCCACCGCATCGCCGCATCCGGTCGTGACCAAAGCGATGGTCGCGGACGCCGTGAAGCGTCGCTCGCGGAACACGCCGCTGTACCTGATTGACATCGCGCTCCCGCGTGACATCGAGAGTAGCGTCGGCGATCTGGATGGCGTGTACCTTTTCGATCTAGATCACCTGCAACAGATGGTCGAAGTCGAGGCGGTGGAGCGACGGCAAAAAGCGACAAAGGCGGATGCGATTGTGCGTGAGGAGGCGGTAGCATGTGCCCTTCGTCTGCGAACCATGCAGGTCGCGGGTCCGCTGGTGAAAAGTGTCCGTGCCCGCCACAACGCCATCGTGCAAGCCGAACTCGCCGATCTGCGCCGCAAACTGGTGCATCTGCCGGAAAGCGACTGGGCACGTATCGAACGCGCTTTCGAGTCGGTCGAAAATAAGCTGGCGCACGCGCCCACGGAGCGCATCAAGGAGTACGCGACATTCGCCGACGAAAACCTTGCCCACCGTAAGATGCGCACAGTACGCGAACTGTTCGGGATCGAGGATGATCCGGTAACCCCAGGACGCGAAGGGACGCCATAACGCCATGAACAGCGCGATTGCCCTCGGTGGAACCGCCTTTCTATACCTCGTCGCCGCCGTGCTGCTCGGCGCGGCATTGTTACTCCGCAAGAACGGCTGGCTATGGAGCGGGCGAATCGCCGCCGGGCTGGGGGCGACGCTGCACATGATCGCCATCGGTCTGCGCTGCGTCGAACTCAAGCAAGCTCCGTTCACCACACCCGCCGAATCGCTTTCTTTACTCGCCTGGATCGTCGCGCTGGCGTACCTGCTGGTGGAACTGGTCTGGCGGCTTTCCGCGACGGGCGCGTTCGCCCTCGGCGCGGCTTTCTTACTCGTCACGCTCGGCGGTCTTCTGTCGGGCACGGGGCGCATCGGCGAATCCGGCGCGGCTCTGCTGAACGAGCGGGCGATCTCGTTGCATATCCTCGCAACGGTGGGGGCGACTGCGGCATTCGTGCTCGCGTTCTGTTGCGCGGCGTTGTATCTCGCGTCGCATCATATCCTCAAATCAAAGCACGGCTTGACCTGGATCAAGCGATTGCCACCCCTCGCGACCGTGGAACGAGCATCGTTCGCGCTTGTTGCCATCGGTTTTCCGCTCCTGACACTCGGCATCGCGTCCGGCTGGCTCCGCGCGGCGTCGGGGAACGGCTTGCCCGACGGCTGGCAGACCGACCCCAAAACCCTGCTTGCCTACGGTGTCTGGTTCGTCTACGCCACCTACCTCTGGGCGCGACTCAAAGCCGGCTGGACCCCGGCGCGAACCGGCTATATTCTGCTCGTCGGGCTACTCCTCTCGCTTTTACTCTTCCTCGTCCCGTCGGCGACACACCGCTTCTCCTGAATGGAGCGATGAAAGCAGAAACTGAAGGTTCCTCAGGCTCAAGCAGTCGTAATCACAGGCAGGTCGCATCCCATGGTGTGTAAGAAAGTGATCGGAATTATCATGCAAAAACGTGCCGTGACTACCGCAGGAATAACGCTGACTCTCTTTCTACTCGGGCAGGCGTCCTTGCTTGCCGGCGGGATAGGTTCAAAGCGTGTATCTAAATCGCCTTTACAGAACAAAGGCAAGCGCACTGGTACGGCGAAACCGGTACGCAAGTCG
>JACMIS010000416.1 GCA_014381035.1 Armatimonadota bacterium | reverse complement strand
TGCGCTGTGCCGACCAGTTGTACACCGCGCTCGGCGATAGTGCGCGCGGCAAACGCTTCTTGTTCGGTCCCGATCTCGTCGATCACGATCACTTGCGGCATGTGGTTTTCCACCGCCTCGATCATGACCGCGTGTTGCTCTTCCGGTTTGCGCACCTGCATCCTGCGCGAACGACCGATAGCCGGGTGCGGAATGTCGCCGTCGCCCGCGATTTCGTTCGACGTATCCACAATCACGACCCGCTTCTTGAATTCGTCCGACAGAATACGGGCGACTTCGCGCAGTTTCGTCGTCTTGCCGACCCCGGGGCGACCGAGCATCAGAATGCTCTTGCCCGACTCCACGATGTCGCGAATAATATCAATCGTTCCGTAAACAGCGCGACCGATCCGGCACGTCAGTCCGACGACTCGCTCGCGGCGGTTGCGGATCGCCGAGATACGGTGCAGAGTCCGTTCGATACCGGCGCGGTTGTCCAGTCCGAAATCGCCGATGCGCGAAGTGACATAGGCAATATCCTCATCGGTGACTTCGGCTTCGACACGCCCGGTGTCCTCTTCCTCGGCGAGCGGATCACGTAAAACACCTGCCACAATGTCGCGGTTTTCGTGTTCGGAAGGATACAGTTCGACCACCCGTGATCCGAAACGCACTTCAGACGGTTTTCCGAGGTCCATGACAATCTCCAGCAGATCGTCGAGCGGAACCTCTCGCTCCAGAGCGTCTTTCAGGCGCGGCGGGAGAACGTCCAAGAGTTGATACAGGTTGTCAGTGACGCGATGTTGCTTTTGCGTCAGGGGGGTACGTGGTGTTACGGTTCCGTTTTCACCGGCGTTTGGCGCATCGGAGTTCGTCGCGCCATTGGTATGTGGTCCCGCTCCGTTAGCGGCGGTGGTCAGTTCGTCCGCATTCATTTCGCGGACGTAAGTTGGATTCTCCAAAGTCGGCAATTTTTTCCTTCAAGGACCCGCTTGTCGTATAGCGGCGGGGTCCATCGGAGGCAGACGTATTGTCATGGCGTACGGTTTTCACGATACGTGCGATGAACGGCTAAACAGGACACTGCGGTGTCCGTTTTACGTTGTCCGAGCCGCGTTTGATTCACGTATATTATACCGCGAACACCTGTTTTTGGTAAACATGGCGACAAAATCGGGGCGGAGTCATGATGTTCGCGCTACTCCATTGCACAGAACCCGGTATGCATCGTATCTCTTTTAGGGTAGAAACAATGCACCATGAAAAACAGGAGGTGGCATGAATATTTGCTCAGAAACCAACTATTCGCCGCTTGAAAGGTACATAGTGAGGTATACTGTGATGTATTTCACACCGGCGTAATGTTGAATACGAACATTTCGCATCGAGGACTCGCGGAATGATGACTGAAACGGCTTCCCCTCTTGAAAAAACTGTCCACGCAGGGAGCGATGTGATTGCCGAAGTTCGAAGCGCGGGTCGCTTGAACGCGGAGATCGCCCACATTCTGTTTCTAGATCTGGTCGGGTTCTCCCGGTCGCTGATGGAACAACAAGATCGTACTTCCCGTGAACTCCGGGCCCTCGTCCGCGCAACGCCGGAGTTTCAACGCGCCGAACTACGCGGTGAATTGATCGGCTCCGATACCGGCGATGGCATGGCATTGATCTTCTTCCGAGATCCGCTTGCCCCGATCCAATGCGCTATCGAGATCGCCCGCGCCCTGAAAACCCGCCCGCAATTGCAGATCCGGATGGGGGTACATAGCGGTCCCGTCATCCGGGTGCCCGACATCAACGGCAACGAGAACGTGTCCGGGGCGGGCATCAATCTGGCGCAACGACTGATGGATTGCGGCGATAACGGGCATATTTTGCTGTCGGCAATGTCGGCGGAGGTCGTGCGTGCGTTCGAATCGTACAGCGACCGACTGAGCGATCTCGGCGAAGTGGTGGTCAAGCATGGAGAGAAGATCCATGTCTTCAATCTGGTGCTTGATGATGTCGGAAATCCACACATCCCGGCGCGAGTTCGCAATCACGGGGTTCCCACCGATTCCGGACAAAACCCTTTCAATCGCCGTCTGGCAGCGACCGATTCACGTCCCGCGGGTGAGCGATACGAACGTCGAAAGGTCGGATCGGGCAAAACCGTTTCGCTGGTCTACAAACGACGCGGCACCCCGACCGATGACAGTTTGGGGAAATGGTTGGAAACTGAACTGGTGCGGAGTGGTTTTGTGGTGCGAATTGAACGGCAACAACAGTTCGGCCTCACCTGGGTGAGCGATGTAGAGGAACAGTTCACGGGGTCGGATGCCATCGTTTTTCTGTTGTCCGCGATTTCGTGCGCGAACGAGTTGTTTGAATATGAGGTGGAGCTGGCGGCAAAGGTAGCCGCGTCTCAAGGCGGATTAAACCCGAAGCTACTCGCGATACGTGTCGGCTATACCGAGAAGCTGACCGACTCCCTCTTTTCTACTCTAGGGCAGCTATCCGCGCCGGTCTGGGAATCGTCCGCCGATAACGAAGCCGTTCTTCAGCACGTTCTGGAATCTCTTACCGACGCTTCCAAATCGAAACTGGACGTGACAAAGCGGGAGCGGGCAGGCGGTGCGGTCCCGCTGGACTCCGCATACTACATCGTGCGCCCGACCGATGAGGAGTTCACCGACGCCATCGCGCGGCAGGATTCTATCGTGCTGGTCAAGGGCGGTCGCCAGATGGGGAAAACATCGCTCCTCGCCCGTGGGCTTCAGGAGGCAAGACAAAGCGGTGCCCGCGTCATCCTGACCGATTTCCAGTCACTCTCCGCGCCGGATCTACGCTCCGCGGACGAACTGTATCGCGCCCTCGCGGAGAAGATCGCCGATGACCTGGCACTGGATGTACTCCCAGACGCAGTCTGGAGCAACAACCGTTCCGCGAACATGAACCTGGAACGGTACATTCGCAAGGAAGTGTTGGGCGCGATAGGGGAGGGCACACTGCTTGTCTGGGGACTGGACGAAGTAGACCGGCTTTTTACCTGCGATTTTGGTTCCGAGGTTTTCGGTCTGTTTCGCTCGTGGCACAACAAGCGGTCCCTGGACCCGACCGGACCCTGGTCGCGCTTGACGCTTGCCATCGCGTATGCTACCGAGGCACACCTTTTCATCACCGACATGAACCAGTCGCCGTTCAATGTCGGTACTCGCCTAACGCTCCATGATTTCACATCGGAGCAGGTCGCCGAATTGAATGTGCGTTATGGCTCCCCGATGAATCCTTCGGAGATTGTGGTCTTCCACCAACTAATCGGGGGACAACCGTACCTCACCCGGCGCGGTCTGGATGAATTGACCGCGAACTCGGGACTGTCATTCGCACAGTTTGCGAAAGAAGCCGGGCGGGACGAAGGGGTGTATGGTGACCACTTGCGGCGCATGTATCTGTCGCTGTGTCAGGATCAAACGCTGGTGAAAGGGATGCAGGTTTTGCTGGGTGGCGGATCGCATCTCGGCGCGGAACTGTTCTATCGGTTGCGTACCGCAGGTTTAGTGCAGGGCGAGTCGGTCACGGATGCGAAAATCCGATGCCGTGTGTACGAAGAGTATCTGAAACTTCACCTCGCGTAATATTTTGTGATAGCATAATCGCCAATGGACACCGAAGACCCCCTTCGCCTGTGGCAACATATCCACGGCGCAACTACCCATTTCCCGATCGCTCTCATTTTTATGTCAGTGGCTTTTGATCTCGGGGCATTATTTTTTAAGAAAGATAACTGGCGCACGGTCGGCTTCTGGACCTTGGTAGCAGGAACCATTCTTCTCGTACCTGCCGTCGCGTCGGGCTTGTATGGAATCTACCTGGATGCCGGGGGAAAGGCGACTTTCGCGGCGGGGGGGTACGATGCGGAACGCACGATTCGATGGCATCGGAACATGAGTTTTTTTGCGACGGGGTTTCTCGTGGTCCCAACGGTGTGGCGGGTGGTTAAGCGGGACGACCTTGCAAACATTGCGCGGGTCGCCTGCCTTTTGTTCGCGTTCGTGGCGATGCTATTTATCGCTGTCACGGGCTACAATGGCGCATACGTTCCTCGTGGATACTGATTGCCAGGTCTGCGTTCGCGAAAGATCGATATTTTCGTTGCCTGGATTGGTCCCGTCTAACACTGGAGCCATCGGAATTTCGTACACTGTTTCAGTGTTGACACAAAGCGGGTAAACCATTGTAGCGAACAATTGTTTGCTTGTCGAAACGGAGACTCGAAACTATGGCACGAACAAAACCGAATGTGAACGCGGAAGCGATAGAAACCCTGCGCCGGGATGCGATGATGGCGTATTTACTCGACGCACTAAACGAAGGAACCGACATCGGGCATTATGGTCGCTTCGTTTTTGCGACCATCGCCCGCCATTTCGTGAGCGAGGACGAACTGATTTCGCTACTCTCTCGTGATGAAGATTTCGATGAAGCGGAGGCGCGTCGGCTGGTCCACGACGTCAACGAGCGTGACTATAGCCCACCGCGCCGTGAGAAGATTCTGGACTATCAGTCGCGGCAGGACTTCGCGATCATCCCGAACCCGGACGACCCCGACGTAGGCAATGTGTACCGTGACCTGACTTTCCCGGACAAGGTGTACGACCATATCAGCGAATACCGCGAGGAAAAAGAGCACGCCCACGCGGCGTAACAGAAGCGAGGCGGCGGCTACGCGGTTTGCCGCCTCGTTGAAAAGCTCAGGGAGCGGCTTTCTTTAACTCGAAGTAGTTCACATTGAAAGCATCGCTGAGCGACATCAGCCGGATCGTATGTCTACCGGCGGTCAAATTGATTTTCCCCCCGCTGATTGTCTTCCAGTTGTTAAATCCTTTCGTACTCGGCGCGGTCAGGTCCGGCGTCGCCCGTTTGTCATCTACTTCAAAGAAAAACTTCTTCCCGCCATCAAGCGAAGCGGTACGAACGGACAACGCGTAGCTCCCGGCTTGCTTCACATCAACGGAATAGTTTAACCATTCGCCGAGAGCGAGCCAGCCGACTGCCGGAGTCCCGTCTGTGTCTTTCGATGCTTCCAAATCCACACCATCCTTGCGATACAGGTTGCCCTTGTTGCCAGTATCCGTGTCATGAAAAGCGAACCCCTCCCCACCACGGTCGTAATTCTCCGCCTGGACGCGTCCGGGCACGCTCACCGCAGCAGGAAGATAGGGTTTGCTCTTCGACTTGTAAACGCGCACGTAGTCTATCTCCATGCTGCGCGGAAAAATCGAATCGTCAATGCCCTGCGCTCCGCCCCAGTTCCCGCCCACGGCAAGATTCAGTCGGAACCCGAATGGCTTGTCGAAGGGCCATGCCTGCCATTCGGCTTGTGTGCGGGTATAGGTGAAGTAGCCGACATCGTCTATATAAACCCGGATTTCATGCGGATACCATTCTAGGGCATAGGTGTGCCAGTTGGTCATCGGGTCGGTCACATGGACGGTCCCTGTTTTCTGCGTACCGATACTGTGGTAATAGGCGAGTGTATGAATAGACCCGTGAACCCGCTTCGGGTCGTAACCGACTTGCTCCATAATATCTATTTCGCCGTTCTCGGGCCAGTATTTGGTCCCATAGGATTGTCCGATGGGGAGCATCCATATCGCGGGCCATGTGCCACGACCGCCCGGAAGTTTCGCACGGATCACCATTCGCCCGTAAGTCCAGGACGGCACACTGATGAGTCGCGCCGACGTGTATTTCGATCCCTGGAACGGCTCTTTTCGTGCCTCGATAATCAATCGCCCTGGATTTTTCTTGTCGGCGGCGATCCGACTGTTCGCACGGCGATTGTTGGTATAAAACTGTGACTCGTTGTTGCCCCAACCACTCCCGCCTACTTCATAACGCCATTTTGACGGATCGGTACCGCCACTTTTATCGAACTCATCGTTCCAGACCGGTTGCCATGTCTGCGCTTGTGTTGCCCCGGCAATAAGTGTGCCCGCGACCGTGCCGAGAGCGATGAGAGTGTTTCCAATACGTCCTTTGATGTGCATCTTTGCCTCCCTATTTGGCGGTGTAAGTGTGCTCACGTTTGTTTAAAACGTGAGCGTGATCGAAATATGACTATCAAAGTCCCGTTATGAGAATAGCGTTTATAGCAACTAAAACAAATAGATAGTTCGCCGAGTGACCATGCTTGTTCCAGCATCTGTTTGCCCTTTTATTGCCCCTTTCTTACCGCCGAACCACGGATTATCAGTTCGGGCGGCAAAAGAATGGTACGTGGTTGCGATAGATCCTCCTCTATCTCTGTGATCTGCGAGATCAATTTTTGTGCCGCCGCCCGCCCGATGGCGCGGAGCGGTTGTCGGATCGTTGTCAGAGAAGGGGAAGTGTGTTTCGCTTGCGGAACGTCGTCGAAACCAACCACGGAAAGTTGGTCCGGCACGGAGATGCCTCGCGCCGACGCACGCTCCAAAATAGAGAACGCAATGTGATCGTTTCCCGCGATGATTGCGGTGGGGGGTGTCGGCAATTGCATCAAATCATCGAGCGAGTCCCCTGCCATATTGCCATCATAGGTTCCCCCGTGTAGATAATCG